>JADFLZ010000060.1 GCA_022564135.1 Candidatus Zixiibacteriota bacterium | reverse complement strand
GCAATTGACGATTGCATGCAAATCTGTGAGGGCTTAAATGAAGCCCACAACGCTGGTATTGTACATCGTGATATCAAACCGGGCAACATCATAATTGACACAAAAAACAAGCCTCGAATATTGGATTTTGGTCTGGCGACTCTGTCGGGTGAAGAGAAATTGACCAAGACCGGTTCGACTCTTGGAACTGTCGGCTATATGTCACCGGAGCAGATAACGGGGAAAAATGTTGACCATCGTTCTGATATTTTCTCAATCGGAGTGATTCTATATGAGATGTTGACCGGCCGCCGTCCGTTTGAGGGAGACAACGATGCGGCGGTGGCTCGTTCAATTACTGATGAAACACCGGAACCGGTCTCTCGATATAAATCAGGTGTTTCAGGTGAGCTTCAGCAGATAGTAGATAAAGCCTTATCCAAGGACCCATCGCTTCGCTACCAGCACGCCGACGGAATGCTGTCCGATTTGAGAAGGCTGAAAACAGACTCAGGACAACCAGCAACAAGTAAAATCGGCCTGTGGGTTGGAGCCGCAGTGATGGCATTGGCGGCGGCAGCCGCACTGTACTCCTTCTGGCCGAAGGGCGCACCTGTGGAAGAGGATGCCGTTAAAATGCTGGCGGTACTGCCGTTTGAGAATCTCGGCAGCGCTGAAGATGAATACTTCGCTGATGGTATCACCGATGAGATTACATCGCGTCTAGCGAAACTCTCCGGACTTGGTGTGATATCCCGTACCAGTTCCATGAAGTACAAAAATACTGACAAGACGATTCCGCAGATAGGGAAGGAACTGGGTGTGGACTTTATTCTCGAGGGGACGATTTTCTGGGATAAATCGGGTGACACAGACAGGGTGCGCATTATTTCGCAGTTGATTCAGGTTTCTGATGACCGGCATCTCTGGTCTGAGTCCTATCAGCGGGCGCTAACTCAGATTTTTGCGCTTCAGGCGGAGATCGCTATTTCTATTGCAAATGAACTCGATATCACCCTGTTACAGCAGGAACGTGACGCCCTTGCGGCAAAGCCCACCAAAAATCTTGAAGCGTATGATTTTTATCTTAGGGGAAACGACTATTGGTATCAGTCCGGCATCGACGTTGACATGGTCCCGATAAAACTCGCCAAAAAACTGTATGAACAGGCGTTGAACGCCGATCCGACCTATGTTCCGGCCCTGGCGCACCTGGCCCGGACTGAAATCGAATTATACTGGCACAATACTTTTGATTCAACCGACCTGAATAAAGCCTGGCGCTATATTCAGCAGGCGTTGGCGATTGATTCGACTTCAGTGGAGACCAGAATCGCCCTCGGTTCATACTATTATCACGACTATGAGTATGACAAAGCGCTCGCGGAGTTCAATCGTGTTCTCGAAAGACAACCAAATAATTCCGATGTGCTGATGGAGATTGCTTATGTCTATCTGCGTCGAGCGAATTTTAAAGAGGCGTTAAAGTATTTCAGGCAGGCCGCCGAATTCGACCCGCTCAGGTCTTTGCACGTCTCAAATATCGCATATATCCTGGCATTGCTTCGCAGATTCGACGAAGCAGAGAAAACTTATTACCAAGCGATTGCATTGGCTCCAGATTTGCCGACAGCTTATTTCCAGTTATCGTGGGTGGTAGTAAGCCGCGATGGAGACCTGAAACGCGCGCGCAAACTAATTGCCGACGCCGAACGGATAGTTAAACCCCACTCCGGTTTTTACGACACCGGCTTTGATCATGCTGTCTGGGACGGCGATTTTCGGTCTGCTTTAAGGTATTCTGACTTGCTTCGCCCATTTGATGGCGGCGATGAAGAGTACCATTTGAGAATGGCCTTTATCTACCGCATGCAAAACAAGCGAGAGCTGGAAAGGGTGCAGGCGGACAGTGCACATGCGATTCTCAAAGAAGGCGCGGGGCTGGCCGTCGAGGTTGGCTATGCTCACCAGATGTTAGGAACTGCGCTGGCTCGTATGGGGCGTTTTGAGGAAGCGATTGAACACGGCAAAAAAGGGGTTGAGCTGGAGAAAAGGATGAATAATATTGGCGATCGAATGTATGCTTTGGCCTGGATTTATTTAGAGTCGGGTAATGAAAATGCGACTCTTGATGTTCTCGAAAAAATTCTGAATACGCCAGGTATTGCAACCACAAAAGGCATTCAACTTGATCCAGACTGGAAGCCGCTCCACGATAATCTGCGCTACAAAGAAATGATCAAAAAATACGAGATACCATCATCATGATCGGTGCAACAGTCGGACAATATATGATCACGGCCAAACTCGGTGCTGGGTGGATGGGCGAAACAGACAAAGCTGTTGCTTCCCTCAATAAAGCGATGTCGATTTAGAATCGGTAGAAGATGCTAAAGAACGGCTGGCTAAGCTCAAAGCAGGCTAATAACTTCAGCCTGATATCGTTTTTTCTCATCCAAATCTTTTAATATCAAAAGCCTTGCGCCTGCCTTATAGTACGATTATTATTAATAAACCGGCTTATTCAGGTGTGCATAGAGCATTGGAACTGCTGCCCTGATAAGTAGTTATAAATTATAGTAACGCTTGGAGTTATGGAGTTTAGATATGAGTGATAATATGGGAATCAGAGGCTATGATTACGTAGAGTTCTACGTCGGCTCGGCCAAAGCCACGGCCTATTTCTTCGCCAAGGCTCTGGGCATGAAGATAACCGCCTACTCCGGGCCGGAGATGAACGTCCGCGACCGGATGTCTTTTTACCTGACTAAGAACAATCTCAAGATTGTAGTGACTTCGCCTCTTGAGCCCTCATGCTGGGAAGTCTACGATTTTATCACCCGGCATGGAGACGGTGTCAAACGCTGGGCGATTGAAGTTGACGATGTGGAGAAAGCCTTTAGACACGCCACCAAGCGAGGCGCCATAATGGTCAGCAAACCGAAACGAACCGAAAACCATCATGGCTACGTCGATGAAGCGGCGATTCGCCTTTACGATGATACAGAACTGGTTTATGTCAACCGCGACAACTACCGGCATTTGTTCCGCCCGAATTTCTGTGAACCAAAGCGGCTGATAAATGTGGACAGCGATGAGACAGGCATTCAGGGAATTGACCACATAGTAGGCAACGTCCGCGAGAACGAAATGAATCTCTGGGCAGATTATTTTAACAACACCATGGACTTTGAAACGTTTGTGGATTTCAAAGCAGGAGACATCGGCACCAAATATTCATCGCTATTATCCAAAGTTGTCCGCTCTAAAGACAATGTGATCAAAAACCCTATCAATGAACCGTATGAAGGCATGAAGAAATCACAGATTGAAGAGTTCATTGAGCAGTATAACGGCTCTGGCGTACAGCATATCGCAATTACGACCAAGGATATTGTCAGCACAGTTGAGGCACTTAGAAAAAATGGAATAGAGTTTCTTGAAATTCCAGACACCTACTATGACATGCTCCGCAAGCGCGAAGATGTAAAGATAGATGAAAACATAGACGACCTGCAAAAGCACCGGATTTTGTGCGATATTGAAGGCAACGGCTACCTGCTGCAGCTTTTCACCAAACCGATAGGTGACCGGCCTACTTTCTTCTTTGAATTCATTCAGCGTGTAGGCGACAGCCAGGGATTTGGTAAGGGGAATTTCAAAGCTCTGTTTGAGTCAATAGAGCTTGACCAGAAACTTCGCGGCGCTCTGGATGAAGAAGTTCAGGAAGTCTTGCCGCCCTGCTAATTTGCGGAATTAAATTAAGGAAATAAATTATGCCGTTTTATCATAAGCTCGGAGACATGCCGAAAGTAAAACATACTACTTTCTACAAGCCTGACGGAAAATCGCTCTACCGCGAAGAACTGGCCTCGAGCAAGGGTTTCAGCGGTGTCTATTCTAATAAATATCACCACTTCCTGCCAACAGCCTTAAAAGACGCAAAAGCTATCGCCAGCCCAAGCAGTTTTCAGGAATGGAAAGATGCTCAGGTGCTTTTTTATCATTTCTTCACTTACGATAAAGAAAGCAGCGGCAACTTTATTAATAGCAGAACGGTCTTCCTCCAGAACGAACATACCACTATGGCCACGGCCAAAGTTACCGAAGATACTGACCTGTTTTTCCGCAACGCCTTTCATAACGAGTATATTTTTATACATCACGGCCAGGGGAACTTCTTAAGTGAGTATGGCTCGTTCAAATTTGTCGAGGGTGACCAGCTAATAATCCCGCGCTGCACCACCTACCAGCTTAAATTTGACAACTATGATAACAACCGCCTGCTACTGGTCGAAAGCGATACTGCTTTTGAAATACCAAAGAATTACCGCAATGACTATGGGCAACTGACCGAGAACGCACCTTACTCCGAGCGAGATTTTATTATTCCTGACAATCTGCCTGCGATTTGCGAAAAAGGTGATTTCAAAGTAATTCTTAAAGCAGGCAAAAAATACTTTGAGCATCTCCTGCCCCACCATCCATTCGATGTAGTCGGCTGGGACGGTTTTTTGTATCCCTTTGCTCTTAATATTAAAAGCTACCATTCCAAAGTAGGCCGTATTCATCTGCCTCCGCCGACTCACCTCTGTTTTAAAACGCAAAATTTTGTTTTGTGCAATTTTGTTCCGCGTCCTTTTGACTTTCATCAGGAAGCTATTCCGACGCCTTATTTTCATTCAAATATCGACAGCGACGAGGTCATCTACTATGTCGCGGGTGATTTTATGTCAAGAAAGGGAGTCAAAGAGGGTTCTATCACGCTCCACCCGGGCGGAATGCCCCATGGTCCTCAGCCGGGCAAAACAGAAGAATCAATCGGCAAAAAGGGAACCGACGAGTATGCGGTTATGGTAGATACTTTTACACCTCTTCGGCCGACCTTAAATGTCAAAGATACTCTTGACGAAGGCTACTCCCGGTCATGGCTGGAATAACGGGGGAATTGCTTGGTTGATGTCCCTGAATATATTCGCGCGCTGAAAGCTTATGTGGCTGGTAAACCAATCAATGAACTGGCCCGTGAGAAAAATCTAAAGAAGATTGTAAAGCTTGCTTCAAACGAAAACCCTTTAGGGCCGTCGCCAAAAGCACTCCTGGCTCTCGAAAATATTCTGGAAGAATCACATCGCTATGTTGACCCCTCGTCGCACCGGCTGGTTCAGGCCATTGCAAAAAAGTATGGTAAGAGCCAACATGAAATAGTCTGCGGCCATGGCACTGATTCTATTCTAGCCTATATCGTTAACGCTTTCACAGACCACAACGATGAAGTTCTTACATCAGAGGGAACTTTTATCGGGATATATGTGAATGTACTCAAGTTCGGTCGCAAGTTAGTCAAAGTTCCTCTTAAAGATTACGGTTACGATCTTGACGCAATAGCCAGCGTAATAACTGAAAAGACAAAACTAATTTACCTGGCTAATCCCAATAACCCGACCGGAACTATGTTCAGTAAAGCTGAATTTGAAAAGTTTATGAGCCATGTGCCGGATTCAATTCTGGTAATTTTAGACGAAGCCTATACTGTTTATGCCGAAGAAAACAGCGACTACCCCAACGGCTTCGAATACGACTACCAAAACCTGATAGTCACCCGTACTTTTTCCAAGGCCTACGGGCTGGCCGGTCTGAGAGTTGGCTTTGCAATAGCGCCAGCGGCGGTCATAAAAGAAATCTACAAAGTGAAACTTCCTTTTGAGCCTAACTACCCGGCTCAAATAGCGGCCGAAGCCGCACTTGATGATGACGACTTCTTGAGAAAGACAGTTGACACCAATAGCAAGTCGCTGGCTACTTTGAAGACCTGCTTCAACAGGCTCGGCATAAAGCAAATACCGACAGCAGCAAATTTTATTATGATACTGTTTCCGTCAGAGCAGTTTGCCACGGCTTTTAACGAGCAATGCCTTGAGCACGGTCTGATAGTCCGGCACGTAAAATCTTTTGGAATTCCTGAGGCTATAAGAATTAATTCCGGAACAGAAGATGAAACAGAATTTGCTGTTTCAGTTATTGAAAAAGTTTATCAGGCATTGTCTGAGAAGTTTGGAATAGAAAATAAAAAAGCAGTAAGGACTTAGTTAAATGAAATTGGACAGGTCTATTATTGAACAACAGCATTTAAACTTGTCGAACGGTTCGAATTATAAATAGAATAAAAGTAAGGATATAGCCAATGAAATTGGTCTCGTTTAAAAACGACGCCGGAGAAGAACGTACCGGCCTCTATGTCAATGAACAAATTGTAGATTTAAAAATCAGCGCAGAAAAACTGTCTTTGTCTCTGCCAGTTGATATGAACAGCTTTTTGGGTGGCGGCGACAAAAATATGGGCATAGCCAGAAAAGTCGAAGAAGCCTTCTTAACCGGCAAGCTTGATGTCGGAATCGACCAAAGCGAGGCAGCGCCTCTGCTGGCCCCGGTGCCGCATCCTCCCTCCTGCCGTGACGCTTACGCCTTCCGCCAGCATGTGGCCACCGCCCGACGCAACCGCGGGGTTGAGATGATACCGGAGTTTGACCAGTTTCCGGTTTTCTATTTCACCAATCATAATGCTGTCTTTGGCGAAGGAGACATAACGGTCGAAAGCGACCATCTGCATAAACTTGATTTTGAACTTGAAGTCGCTATTGTAATCGGCAGACGCGGCAAAAACATTTCATGCTCGGAGGCTGATGACTATATCGCCGGCTATACGATTATGAACGACCTTTCGGCCAGAAAACTTCAGATGGAAGAAATGAAACTCAGCTTAGGTCCGGCCAAAGGAAAAGATTTCGCTACGACTATTGGTCCCTGGCTGGTGACACCGGATGAAATCGAAGAGTACCGGATAGATTCTGATTATGGCAACAAGTACGAACTCAAAATGACCGCTCGTCACAATGGCAAGCTCGTCTCCGAAGGTAATTTCAAAGATATGAACTGGACGTTCGCAGAAATAATCGAACGCGTTTCATACGGAGTAGAAATCCGCCCCGGTGATGTCATAGGCTCAGGCACAGTCGGCACCGGCTGTTATTTAGAACTGAACGGTACTGCTGCCCTAAAAGCCAAAGAGCGCGGCGAAACCAGCAGTCCGGTCTGGCTTGAGGACGGTGACGAGATTGAACTTGAAATCAGCGGCCTGGGCAAACTTAAAAATAAAATTGTCAAAGCATCTGAAAACCGTTCTATACTTGACAAAAAGAAAGAATCCGCCTTAGCCTAAAACAAAATATGGGCGATAAGATGCGACATATCGAACCAAAAGATGTAGAGGTTCGTGAAGTCTTTTCTTATCTGTTAGGCGGCATAGCCCCGCGGCCGATTGCGCTGGTTTCGACACTATCTACTGACGGCATCAGAAATCTTTCTCCCTTTTCTTTTTTTAACGCTTTCGGCGCCAATCCCCCTATGGTAGCCTTTGCCCCCAGCCGGCGCGGTCGTGATGGCACCAACAAAGACACCTACCATAATCTGATAGCCACCAAAGAATGCGTGGTGCAGATGGTTTCTTTTGATATGGTAGAGCAGGTTTCATTGGCTTCGACAGAATACGATGTCAGCATAGATGAATTTACCAAGTCCGGCTTGACACCAATAGCTTCAGATATTGTAAAGCCGCCCAGAGTGGCCGAGTCTTTGTTTCAGATGGAATGCAAAATGCAGCAGATGATTGAACTGGGTGACGGACCATCGTCGGGAAATCTGGCCATCTGCGAAGTAGTCAAGTTTCATATCGCAGAAAAAATATTTGACGGCGACAGAATCGACCCGCAAAAAATCGATCTGGTCGCCCGCATGGGAGCGGATTTTTATTGCCGCGCTTCGGGCGAGGCAGTTTTTGAAGTTGAAAAACCGGGACTGAAAATCGGCATCGGCTATGACAATATTCCTGCTATAATTAAAGAATCAAAAATTCTTTCTGCTAATAACCTGGGGCAGCTTGGCGGCATTGAAACAATTCCAGCAGCAGATGAAGTTACGTCACTGAAAGACGGACTTAAGCAGCTCAAAGTCAGCCAAAGCAAATTTGAGGAGTATCAGGCTAATGGCGACTATAAACTCATGCTGGCTGCAGCTCTTGATATTAAAAACGACGACAAAATTGAAGAAAGCATAAAGACAGCGCTAAAGGAAAAAGATTTAGACTTTGCCTGGAAAGCTCTGCTGATTCGGACAGACAACAGCTAATTCTAAACTGGAGCAAATCTTGCCAGTCGCTCTCAAAACAAAACCTATCTGGATTCCCCATAAAGATAGCGCCTATAATTCAAATATGTCAGTCTACATCCGAGCTATGGCCAAAAAAACTGGCCGCGAATTTGAATCTTACCATGATTTTTATGACTGGTCGGTGGCAAACCCCGAAGACTTCTGGGAATCCATCTGGGAGCTTGCAGAAATACGGCATTCAAAACCGTTTGATTCTGTCTTAAAAGGAACAGAAATCTGGAACGCTGTCTGGTTTGACGGCAGCCGCCTGAACTTTGCTGAAAACCTGCTGCGTTACGACGACGACCGCTGCGCAATCATTAGCTGGGCAGAAGACAGACAGCCTCTAAAAATTTCTTATAAAGAATTAAAAACAAAAGTCGCAGCCTGTGCCGCCGGGCTAAAAAAACTCGGTGTTAAAAAAAATGACCGGGTAGCGGCCTTTATTCCGAATATCCCCGAAGCAATTATCGGTATGCTGGCGACTACATCTATCGGCGCGGTCTGGTCTTCCTGTTCGCCGGATTTTGGCAAGGCCGGAGTGATCGACCGTTTTGGACAAATTCATCCCCGCCTGCTGGTGACCGTCGACGGGTACCGGTATAACGGTAAACCTTTTTACCTGGGCGAAACGCTGGCGGCGCTTGCCCGCGAGCCCTCCGGCCTGCACATCGTTTCGGAGGAACGACGCGACGCCGCCGGAGCGCGCGAGCACCGAAGGCTCGTCCTCGCTTCGACCGGGGGAGAGACAATCCGGATCACCGTGAACCTGCCGGCGCCTGGGCCGGCGCGGCCCCTGCCCGTCCTGATCCTTCTCGGCGGCCTCCGCACTGGCCAGAACAACGTCAAGTACGTATCGAAGCCGGGGGACAACGTGATCATCGGCTACGAGTATCCGATCGCGAAGAATATCCGGTTCGGCCCGGCGATCATCTGGGAAGCGCCGGCTCTGCGGCGCCCGGTATTGCAGGTTCCC
>JADFLZ010000464.1 GCA_022564135.1 Candidatus Zixiibacteriota bacterium | reverse complement strand
CATGATTCCTGCCATAACCAATTGCCGATTATTTGTGTTTCAGTTTCAGATGGTTGATATGGAGTTACAGCCTTATCGCCGCATGAAGTCGTTATTAAGATAGCCAGGCAAGTCACTAGAAATACAATTGCTCTCATCTTGACCTACTTTGAAAAAAGTACTATTAGATACATTCCAATCTAATTATTGAGACGAGAATCGTCAAGGAAATGTTCAATGTCGGCTTGGGTGCTAACCCGGCCGTTATAACTTTTCAACTGAAGAAACAGTGGCTACATCTACTGCAGGTTTTAGAGAGCTATTGGGGATATAAAGCCCCGTGAGATTACCCAGCCCTGATTTAAGGATTGTTCAGTAAGCTCGAATGAACCCAGCCGACAGTGCCTGACGATGTCTTTACTTTGTACCACGGATTTTTCTTTTCGAGAATTACCAGTTTGTCGCCTCTGACGGCCGTTGTGACAACGTTGGAATTCGTGGTCGGTGACTGACGAATGTTCGCTGATTCACTGCGGATCTCAACTGTCTGAGTCAAAAACGACATCTCTGGCCAGAATGTTGAGGTCTCAAATGTCGCACTGCTGAGAATGACGAACAGCCCGGCGATTATGAAGCCGCGGTACAAATCAAGAGTGATGTACTTTGTCAATCCCCACTTCTTAAACAGAAATGATATAACAAATCCGCCGACGAGGAGCGTCAGCAGAAACATGAAACCGCTTAATTTGCCACTTGCATATATGAGAAGTCCAAATAAACCAATAATGAAAGGCAGTACCAGCTTCATATCCTGAACAAATTTCGGTTCGCCGAAGAAACTCTGGATTCTCTCCCAGACCGGTTTGTCGCTGGCTTCGTGCTTAATAAGTTCCATTTCCTGCCGGTGCAAATCATGCAGCTGCCCGGTCACTTCTTTAAGTTTATTAAGCTCTTCGCGAACTTTCTTAGTGTGTTGTGAGATATCAGAGGTGCACTGCGGACATTTGACAGCCTGGATATTGACGAATGTTGCGCATTTTGGACAAGGGGTCTCGTCATTTTTTACATGCTCCCTCTTAAAATCCATGAGCCGCTTGGCTTCGGCTCTCATGAATTCAGAAGTCTCGCTTTCCTGTCCCGGCATAACTTTGGTTGTAGACATATTTTTCTCCTCTTTTCGAAATCCCTACGTATTAGATTTGTATCGGCAGCTATGAGGACGCTCTTTATCGACTCCTTCCCGGGACTGATGCCAAAAATCAGCGGAGAAAACAGCCTATGCAAAATTTTGCAGCCAAAGTTTGTGTGCCATCTATATGATGATTCCAAGCTCAATATCTCAACGTAATTTGCAGAAGTTTGGAGGGGGATTTGTTGGGACAAGGGCTAGCTGGGATTACATAATATTAGAGATAGAAACTCGCCATAAATGGCAAAGTCCCGCTGGGGTGGGCCACAAGGCTAAGTATACTGAATTTCATCCATTTTTTCACTTGACAAAAATTCCTACTTATTCGATATTGATCGTGTAAAGATGCTATTTGGGTGGGCAGCTTATCGTTATTAAAATAGCGCTCAATTACTAAATCTAAAAAAAGCTAGAACCGCCCTAACGGAGAGGTGTGATATGCGCAAGTTTTTACTGGGGCTACTGGTATTCTCCTTTATATCAATAATTATAGCACCGCAAACAGAGGCACTAAGGTATCCGGGTGGGTATTCACTAATTGAAGTACCCGTGGGGGATGCTGATCCTTTTGGTGTTACAAGAGCTTCAAGTTCAACCAACCAAAGTGGCCCCCCCAGAGCAAGACTAATGATTTTTGGTCCGTACCCTATTTTAGTGCTGCAAATGATATTAGGTTTTGAAATAAAGTGGAATGAGAACAAAAACAGAGAAATTACATCAAGCCAGGAATCTACTCGAACAGAGACGATTCAGCGAAGCATTAGCGGCAACTGAAAGTCTTCGGTCAAGCGATCCCCTTGAGAAGGCCGAGTTGTACCTAATTCGATGTGATGCAAAACTCGCTTTGGGAGACTTTAGAATTCCTGAAGTTGAACTGGCATTGAATATTTTAGGGAAATCAAGCAACTACCAGTTGTTTGCTCTCGCCAAATTTTTTAAAGCTCGTATTCATATTAATTCGGGTGAATACCTGGAAGCTCAAGAAAACCTGACAGAAGCTTACGTATATCACAAACGGATTGAAGATTTTCGGGGCATGGGGAGAGTCTCCAACCTGCAGTCGTTTATTGCCTTTAAACAGTCAGATTTTGCCTCATTTCGCAGGTATGCTGAACAAAGTATAAAATGTTATTCTCGTAGCGATAATTGTGAGCAAATGGGC
>JADFLZ010000059.1 GCA_022564135.1 Candidatus Zixiibacteriota bacterium | reverse complement strand
TGCGGCCGAGGAGGCCCACTTGATAGCGGTGGGATCCCCGCAAAATCCCTCCACTCTCAACGCATAATACTTTCACCGGTCTAAAATAGAGAAGTTAGGTTTATACCTGAATGCCATTACGACTTTGAGCAAAAAGCCAACAACTTTTGATAGGGGAAAAGTAAAATATGACAAAACGAACCCAATTATGTCATTCCCGCTTTAGTCCAGTGCGAAGACACTGGGAGTAGTCGGGAATCCATCCTACCAAGGGGAAGATGAGGACACGCCATTGGCGGCCGCCCACTAAGCTTTCGACCCTTCGCCCCCCATCCGCCATGGCGGACTTGGGACTAACGCAGGCTCAGGGTGACGATAATTACCCTCTATCACATACTGAACAAAAGAGCTTGTTTTAGTTGATATAAAAGGCTTTTGGCAGCTAATTCTTGCCATGCGAGTACTTGGCATTGACCCGGGTCTGAACATTAGCGGTTACGGAATTATCGAAAGCCTTAGTGGCAGCGATATGAACATTATCGAGGCCGGCATAATACGTACCAATGCTAAAGCTGAAATGGACAATCGCCTGGTAGAAATAGGGCGGGAGTTCGATTCTGTACTGAAGCAATTCAAACCGGATGTGATGGCTATCGAAGAACTTTACTCGCATTTCAACCACCCCAAGACATCGATAATCATGGCCCACGCCCGCGGGCTGATGATCTTTAAAGCTGCCGAGGCGGGTCTTCAGGTAGTTTCGTACGCTTCGACCCGTATCAAGAAATCTCTGACCGGCCATGGCCGCGCCACCAAAGAGCAGATGCAAAAAGCGGTGCAGACTAATATGGGACTGAAATCTCTGCCCGAACCGCCCGATGTGGCCGATGCGCTGGCGGTGGCCTGGTGTCATCTGCAGGCGATTAACAGGACCCAGGCGGTAGCAATATGATTAGCAGAATCCGGGGTAAGCTGGCCGAAATTAACGAAGACTCGGCCTTAGTTGAAAACGGCGGCGTATTCTACGAGGTAAAAGTCCCTTCAGCGCTGGCCGAACGTTTAAAAAAATCAGGCAAAGTCGGTCAGTCAATCACTTTTGAAACTATAAATTTTATCGAAGCCGGCGAAAGAAAAACTTATCTGTACCCGAGATTAGTCGGCTTTACCGACCCCATCGCCCGCGAATTTTTCCTGCTGTTTACACAGGTGCAGGGCATGGGAGTCAAAAAAGCGCTGCGGTCACTTACTATACCTATCAAAGATATAGCAGCGGCTATCGAAAACCGGGACTCGACCGAGCTTTGCCGGCTGCCCGGTGTGGGCGGCAGACTGGCTGACAAGATAATAGCTCAGCTGCACGGCAAGACGGCCAAATTTGCTTTATCCAGAGAAGATGAACCGCTGGCCAAGTCCGGCAAAAGTAAAGTTTCTTCAAATTTCGAAGACGAAGCTATGGAAGTCCTGCTGCAATTGCAGTATAATCAGAGTGAAGCCCGGAGGATGATTGATTCGGCCCTGAGAGTGAAAGCTGATATTAGTAATAGTGAAGAGTTGATTTCATTCATTTTCAAAAACGAAATGAAAAGTGAACCGCTAAAAAAGGGAGCCTAAAACTTGAGCCGCGAACGCGTCGTATCAGCCAGTCAGATTGAACCGGAAGAGGATTTGTTACAGCTTTCGTTGCGTCCTAAGAGCCTCGACGAGTATATAGGGCAGAATGTGTTACGCGGAAAGCTTAAAGTAGCGCTCGATGCCGCCCGGCAGCGCCAGGAGCCAATCGAGCATACTCTTTTTTACGGGCCGCCCGGCCTGGGCAAAACGACTCTGGCACATATCATAGCCAACGAGATGGGCTCCAAGCTTTATTCTACGGCGGGGCCGGCACTGCATCGTACCGGCGATCTTATGGGGATTCTGACCACGCTTAAAGAAGGGGACGTATTGTTTATCGATGAAATCCACCGGCTTTCTCCGTCAATTGAAGAGTTCTTATATCCGGCCATGGAGGATTTCAAGGTTGATTTTGTAGTCGATAAGGGAGCCTTTGCCAAAGTCATAAACGTACCGCTGGAAAGATTTACGCTGATAGGCGCCACTACCCGGGCCGGAATGCTCTCAGCGCCGCTTCGCGACAGGTTCGGGCTTTACTATCACATAGATTTTTATCCGCCGGATGAATTAAAGCAGATAGTATTACGTTCTTCGAAACTGCTTGAAACGACCATAGATACAGAGTCGGCCGGAGATATCGCCGGACGAGCGCGCGGCACTCCCAGAGTGGCCAACAGATTATTAAGAAGAGTTCGTGATTACGCCGCTGTCAAAGGGGACGGTATTATTGAAACTGCTATAACCTGTGAAGCACTTGAGGCCGAAGGTATCGACTCTGCCGGGCTTGACCCGCTCGACCGCAAACTTCTCAAGGTTGTCATTGAATACTACAATGGCGGCCCGGTTGGTATCGAGGCGCTCGGCGCAACTTTGAATGAAGAAGTAGATACTCTGGTTGATATGGTAGAGCCGTTTCTACTTAAAATCGGTTATATTCAGCGGACCAATCGAGGCCGCATGGCTTCCGATTCGGCAGCCCGTCATCTGGGACTGAAATTGCCCGGCTCTTCCAATCAGCAAAGCATGTTTTAGCACTGCTGTTATTCATTGAAGCATTACATTGGCTTGGGCGCGTAACTCGTTGTCTGTTAGTCGTAAATTATAGGTTGATATTGGCTGGCTCGGTGCCGATAGATTAGTGAAGCAGAAGATTATATTCGCTTAAGACTAAAAGGTCTGTTGGAAAAGGTCAATATCAGTCATTGCGAGCGCAGCGCGGCAATCTCAATCGCTGAGGTACAAGGAGATTGCTAGGTCATTTCGCTTCTCGCTAGTGACGCAGCGGGTTTTTTCATCAGTTCCTAATATCAGGGGGTAGATAAATTATGAGCCAGGATGATATACAGCTTCTAATAAAGTCTTTGGGTGAGCAGATTGTTACTGATAACAATGCCGGTGATATCCTGGGTACGCTTACCAGAGAGACCCTTAGATTTCGGGACAAACTTCTGGAAGAAAATGACCTGACTTTAACAGTCTCTGATACCCGTATAGCTTTGGAGGCTCTGGAGGAATTCTTTCAGGATAAGGAACCGAGCCAGAAATTGACCCCGGAACAGGCCTCGCTGCTGCAGATCTGGATAGACAAAATTACACTTTTCAGTAAGTAAATTTCCTTTTAAGCAGACATAGAAATCAGCTAAGCTTCTATCTGAGCCAACTATTCGTTATCATCTTTTTCAATGGAAACGGATATAAAGCTGTTCGATTATAATCTGCCGTCTGAGCTGATTGCCCAGTATCCTCCAGAGCGGCGCGGGAATTCTAAACTGATGATACTTAACCGCGCAAGCGGGCAGATAGATATCAGGCCGTTTAGCGCCTTGTCTGAATATCTGGTCAGGGGGGACGCTCTGGTAATGAATAATACGCGGGTGTTCAAAGCCAGACTGCTGGGACATCGCCAGAGTGGTGCTGAAGTTGAAGTTTTTCTAACTAAGTCTCTTTTGCAGAATGCTAATTCATCGATATCGATAAAGGGGCTTCGCTCCTGGGAGGGGCTGGTGAGGCCTTCGCGGCGTCTCAAAGATGGAGAAGAAATCATTTTTGATGAGCGCCACAGGCTCTGCTTAAAAGAGAATTTAGGTGATGGAAAGTGGCTTGTCTGTTTTTCGTCAAGAACGATGGAGCAAAATATCATCCGCAAATTTGGTCATATGCCCTTGCCGCACTATATCAAGCGGCAGGATGAAAGTAGCGACTCAAAGCGTTACCAGACAGTTTTCGCCAGAAAAGATAAGGCCAAAGCGGTAGCAGCACCAACAGCCGGTTTGCATTTCACCCGCAGCATGCTGGAAAATTTAAAACAGCAGGGTGTCAAAACAGTAGAAATTACCCTCGACGTTGGCCCCGGGACATTTAAGCCGGTCAAAGTAAATGATATAAACAAACATGTGGTTGATGCTGAGTTCGCTTCGCTTTCGGCCAAAGTCTGCAAAAGTCTGAACAGTGTCAAAGCAAACGGCAAGAGGGTATTTGCAGTCGGAACGACGTCAATAAGGACGCTCGAATCGGCTTCGCTTAGCGGGAACAAAATAGAGCCATTTTCAAAAGATGTTGATTTGTATATCAAGCCGGGTTACCAGTTCAAATTTGCTGACTGCCTGCTTACAAATTTTCATCTGCCGAAATCGTCACTTTTGATATTGGTCTCGGCTTTTGCGGGTCGTGAAAGAATTCTAAAGGCTTATCAGGAAGCTATCAGGAATAAAATGAGATTTTACAGTTACGGCGATGCCATGCTGATTTTGTAGGTCAGAACAGAAATTCACTTGTTTTCAATTATGATAAAGTCATATTTAATTTCCTAATGAGTAACTGGGCTATAATAGTTGCAGCGGGAAAGTCTGAGAGATTTGGCGATCCTCTGCCCAAGCAGTTTCACGAAGTAGCCGGCAGGCCGCTTTTGAGCTGGGCGATCGAAAAGTTTGAAATCGCTTCATCTATAGATAAAATAGTGGTAGTCGTTGCCGCGGATTACCAGCTTGAGACCACCCGAAAAATTATCGATCCGTTCGGCTTCAATAAAGTAGTCAAAGTCGTCAGCGGCGGCGACAGCAGGCAGCAGTCAGTTTTAAAAGGTCTGGAGGCGCTGCCCGAATCTACTAAAGTAGTGGCAATTCACGACGGAGTGCGGGCTTTAGTCTCTCCTGAAGATATCGACAAAGTCGTTAAGCTGGCCTTAGCAGAAAAAGCAGCCATGCTGGCTTTGCCGGCAACGGACACTCTGAAAAAAGTTAAGAATCAGGAAGTCGTGGAAACTCTTGAGCGAAACCAAATTTGGCTGGCCCAAACTCCCCAGGCATTTGAGTATAAGCTGATACTCGAGGCTCACCGCAAATTCGCTGATAATCCGAAAGGTACAATTGTAACCGATGATGCCAGTCTGGTCGAAGCTCTGGGGGTTAAAGTAAAAGTTGTGAAGCCATCAACGTTAAATCTCAAAATTACTACTGCTGAAGATATGAATTATGCAGAGACCCTCTTAGGATCAAAAGAAAATGTCTGAATATAGAGTCGGCTATGGCTACGATGTCCACCGTCTGATTGCAGGCCGCAAATTGATTCTGGGTGGAGTAGAAATAGAATTTGAAAAAGGACTCGACGGTCACAGCGATGCCGATGTCGTTCTTCACGCCATTTGTGACGCGATGTTAGGTGCGGCGGCGCTGGGTGATATCGGCGAACATTTCCCGCCCGATGACCCAAAATACAAAGATGCCGATTCAAGGGAACTCCTAAAACAGGTGCATGAAAAAGTAAAAGAGAGCGGCTGGAGTAAAATTGAAAATATTGACGTTACGATTATGGCTGAGCGGCCGAAGCTGACCAAGTTCAAATCTCTGATGAAAGAAAAAATAGCAGAACTGCTTAAAATAGATTCATCACGGGTAAACATAAAAGCAACCACCACCGAAGGGCTGGGCGCTATCGGTCGTCAGGAAGGTATAGCAGCGGCAGCTGTCTGTCTTTTAAAAAACGATGATTGAACAGCCTGCTTATATAATAGAATTTCTTGACAGCATTTTCAGCTATGGCACCTTCTGGGTCTATCTGGTTTTGTTTGCCGCCTGCTTTATTGAAAATCTATTTCCGCCCTTTCCGGGAGACAGTTTCATTATCGCAGCCGGCGGGCTGGTGGCACTGCAGCGGCTTGACCTGACCCTGACGGCAGCTACAATTTTAGTGGGGGGGGTCAGTTCAGTAATGCTGCTTTACTATTTTGGCGCCGGATACGGGCGCAGATATTTCCAGGAGAAAGATTACAAGTACTTTTCTGTAAAAGATATTGAACTTATGGAAGTCCGGCTTTTAAAATACGGCGCTTTAGTGCTTGTCAT
Source organism: Candidatus Zixiibacteriota bacterium (assembly GCA_022564135.1). GTDB lineage: Bacteria > Zixibacteria > MSB-5A5 > GN15 > FEB-12 > JACZWU01. The sequence goes on along the minus strand of JADFLZ010000059.1, from coordinate 3,246 downwards.
TTCCCGCTTTCTGGTAGGTATTCGTTCTGCGGTGGCTGTCGCTGCCGGTGTTGGCCGCTATCCGGCTTTAAATATGTTTTTCTATTCTACCATTTCTTATTTTCTATTTACCTTTGTTTTGATGTATCTTGCTATCCAAACTGTGGAGAATTTTGATATAATTATGCAATTTATAGATAAGTACAATTTGATCGTCTGGCCCATGATGATTATCGCGGTATCTTCGTATATTCTGCTAAAATATCTAAAATTCAAAAGAGAGGGCGCATGAAAGTATTGCTACTGGCCGGAGGCGACTCTGGCGAACGCGAAGTCTCGCTCGACTCCGGAGCCGCAGTTTATGAATCACTCAAGCGCCTGGGGTTTACAGTCTATGCCATTGACCCGGCCAGCGGTAAATCTCTTCTGACCAGCGACGGAAAATTCCTGACGGGTCGGTCAACAGCCGGAGCTACTGCCGCAGCCCCGGTTCAGCGGGGTGCTATGGCTCTGGCCAAAACTCTGGTTACGCCGGCATTTGATGATATCGAGGTAGTCTTTCTGGCACTACACGGCGGCACCGGTGAGAACGGCTCAATTCAAAATCTGCTGGAACTGGCCGGAATGCCCTTTACCGGCTCCGACATGACCGCTTCAACTGTGGCCATGCACAAGGATATGTCGAAGCGATTGTTCCAATCCGAAGGCATTAAAACACCTAAATGGAAAACTTACCGCATCAAAGATGGCGGCGTCAGTGCTGATATCATAACTGAAATAAATTCATTTTTTGATTTTCCTGTCATTGTCAAACCAAACGATTCCGGCTCCACTCTCGGTCTTACCCGGGTCGAAAAAAGTGAACAATTAACAGCAGCATTTGAGAAGTCGCTTAAAGAATCAAAGATTGTTTTAGTCGAAGAATATATCGCCGGACGGGAGCTGACGGTGCCGGTCTTAGATAACCGAATTTTTCCGGTAATTGAAATAATTCCCGAAAGCGGACTGTATGACTACGAAGCGAAATATACCAAAGGGCGCTCCGAATATATTGTGCCGGCCAAAATAAGTGAAAAGATTACGAACCAGATCAAAAAAACTGCCAAAGAAGTTTATGATATTTTAGGTGCGGCCGGTCTGGCTCGTATAGATTTTCTCATGGATGAAAAAGAGGGTTACTACTGCTTAGAGTTAAATACTTTACCCGGCATGACAGAACTTTCGCTGGCCCCGATGGCCGCCAAGGCCGACGGCATTCAGTTTGACGAACTTATCACAATGCTGATAGATTCAGCACTGGTTCATCACCCAAAATAGTGGAAAAGCTGAAACCAAAAGCCGTAATTTTCGATCTCGGCTCAACCCTGATTGATTACCTGACACATGACTGGTTTGAGGTCAGTTATACTGCCACCAAAAGTGCACATCAACAATTTCAAGATTCAGGGCACAGTTTGCCGGACTTCGAGGAATTCTGGATTCAGCTGGAAAAAGTAAAAGATACTTACAGAGAAAAAGCACAAAAGGAATATCGGGAGTGGACAGTTGTCGAAGCAGTTTCGGAAATGTTCAAAAATCTAAAGCTTGATAATAACGGGCAACTGGCAGCAGATTTTTTTGATCTTTACTATGAAGTAATATCAGAAAAGCTTTATGTCTATGACGACACCATTGAGACACTAGGCTGGCTAAAAAAACGGGTAGAAAAAATAGGTCTTATCTCAAACACTTTTTTCCCAGAAGAAAAGCATCTTGAAGAATTGGACAGATTTAAAATCGCTACTTTTTTAGACTATAAAATTTTCAGTTCGACTTTCGGGCTTCGCAAACCCCATCCGGATATTTTCAGCAGGGCTGTAGAACTGGCCGGGTTTGAGCCGGACGAATGTGTCTATATCGGTGATAGATATGTTGAAGATATCACCGGTCCGGCAAAAATCGGTATGCCTGCTATTCTAAAGAAAATTAAGGGCAGAGAATACCCTGAAGAAATGCCGGAATCTACCCGCCAAATCAGCACTCTAAGCGAGCTCAAGAACCATTTCGATATTTAAAGCTGGAAATTCGCGGCTGATAAGCTATATTCTCTCTTCGAATTGCGAGTAAATCATAATCGTATTTTGCATATAGTGAGACCGAGGTAGAAATGGATGCTACAGAAAAATTATTAAAAGAGCTGACCGAAGCCAACGGTGTCTCCGGTTACGAAAAAGATGTTCGGGCTATCATGAAGCGCGAACTTAAGAAAACTACCAAAGAAATCCTGACCGATAAGCTCGGTTCTATTGTTGGCGTCAAAAAAGGTTCCAAAGACGATGTGCGGGTCATGCTGGTCGGGCATATGGACGAAATTGGTTTTATGGTCAAAGAGATTACCAGCGATGGCTTTATAAAGTTTCTGCCTTTAGGCGGCTGGTGGGGGCACGTGGCTCTGGCTCAGAGAATGCGAATTGTAACCTCAAAAGGTACGGTCATCGGTGTCGTTGGTTCGGTACCGCCTCATAATCTACCGCCGGAAGAACGTAAAAAAGTTTTAGAAATTAAAGATATGTTCATAGATGTCGGCGCTCAGAAAGGCTTCGATGTCAGAAAAAAACTGGGCATCAGAGTGGGTGACCCGATTATTCCTGACAGCGATTTCGTCATTATGGGCAACTCAAAAATGTATCTTTCAAAAGCCTTTGACAATCGTGTCGCCTGTGCGATAGCAATTGACGTTATGAAGAAGCTGAAATCTTCGCGTCATCCCAACATAGTTCTGGGCGGCGCTACGGTGCAGGAAGAAGTCGGCCTGCGCGGTGCGGCAACTCTGGCGCATCTGGGAAATCCCGATGTCTGCCTGGTTTGCGATACCGGCATAGCGCTTGATATGCCGCCCAATAGTTACAGCAAAGCCGAAAGATTAGGCGGGGGAGCCGCGGTTTTAGTATACGACGCTACTTTGATTCCGAATTTAGGCTTAAGAGATCTGGTCATAAAAACCGCCGAATCAAAAAAGATTCCCTATCATCTGACCACTATGGAAAAGGGCGGCACCGATGCCGGCCGCATGCATATTACCAGATTCGGTGTACCCTCGATAGTCATTGGTCCGCCGGTCAGGTATATTCACAGCCATAACGGCATCTTAAATCGCGCCGATTATGATAACACGGTCAAGTTATTGGTCGAAGTTATAAAGAAACTTGACAAGAAAACAGTTGATGGATTTACAAGTTAGATTCTATGCCGCTACGATTTAAGAACACTTACACCAGAGAGTCCGAA
>JADFLZ010000058.1 GCA_022564135.1 Candidatus Zixiibacteriota bacterium | reverse complement strand
ATATCAACGGAGAAAAAACTTTGATAGCCTTAGCTAAGGTATAATCTGATTATGAACAAATCCCCATTCAAAAAAGGTGAGCTTGAAAAATTCCGCCAGTTGCTTTTAGATAAACGCAAAAGCCTGATTCACGAAATGGGCGGAGTGATGAAAGAGCAGTTTAGCTCTACCCCCAAAGATGCCACCGGCGACCATTCTTCGCATTCCTACCATATGGCCGACCAGGGCACCGATGCTATGGAGCGGGAATTAGCTTTTATGTTCGCTTCGAAATCGGGGCGGCTGGTCTACCACATCGATGAAGCCCTCAGGCGTATTGATGATGGCATCTACGGTTTGTGCTTTAGCTGTAACAAGCCGGTAGCTGTATCTCGTCTCAATGCAGTACCACATGCACGTTTGTGTATCAAGTGCAAAGAATCTGAAGAGGGGCATAAAATTGAACGAAAATAATTTCAAGCCTCTTTTAGTTCCGCTGATAATTCTTTTTACAGTAGTAGCGCTGGACCAGGTTACAAAAATCTGGGCGGTAAATTATCTAAGCCAGGTCGGTTCTGTTAAAGTGTTAGGTGAGTTCTTTATGTTAACCTTAGTATACAACGAAGGCGGCGCCTTAGGATCAAATCTGGGACCGTCACTCGCCTACCTGATAGTTTCAATTTTGATTTTCGGAATGGTGCTCTTTTACATTTACAGCCATCGCGACTCAAAATCTCTGTCGTTTTCTCTGTCATTTATCGCAGCCGGCGCCCTCGGCAATATCATTGATCGCCTGCGAATAGGTAAAGTCATTGACTGGATTGACTTTGACTTTATAGATATAAATATATTCGGTTATCAGCTGAATCGTTGGTGGACCTTTAACATCGCCGACGCTGCCATAAGCTGTGCCATTGTTTTTATTCTGGCCGGACTATTTTTTTCAGAAACAAAGTTGGGTCAACTGGACAGCAATAAACAAGTAGCAGACAGAAAAGAATAACGGTCGTAAAAAAATTCATGTCATGCCACGTAGAAATAGACAATTACTCTAACTCTGTGCGCACAACAATTTTGGCTCTTTCCGATTTATTAACTCCAGCAAGCTACGATATGCGAGTGGCAACATTTCGCTTTGCTCCCCCTGTAAAGAGCCTGCCTGCAATGAGTTTTGATTATTACATTTTAATGTCCCTGCTGCCTTGACCATTCTGCTGCGCCTTGCTATCTATTCACATGAAGCTAACAAGCCCACGAGACGTTGATAATCTGTTGAAAACTTTTCCGGCTTTTCTAATAAAGCCCTGCCTTAAAAAGGTTTAGGGTGTATTTAAACTCCCTGGAATGTTGACAGTATTGTGGATAGCTTTTTGAGCTTAGGAAATTTTACAGGCAAGATGTTGAATGCCAAAAGGGTGTAGGTAAAAAAAGTTTACTAATCTAGCCAATGGAAAGGGCAGGGGTGAAAACAATTAGTACAGCAGTAAAATCAGATCATTGGGCTCTGTGTTTGGAATACATGTCCCATCGGGTTAAACAGCAGTCATTTAATACCTGGCTGAAACCGACCAAAGGAAATTTGTCGGAAAATGGAAAGTTTGTTGTAAGAGTTAGAAACCAGTTCGTCTCCGACTGGCTGCAAAATCATTTCAGGGAACTGATCGAAGAAGCCATCGCAGAAATCCTGGGAACTTCCCACTCTCTGGTTTTTGAACTGAATGACGAGAGCGCCAAGGATCAGGCTTCGCTCGAATTATACGACCGCAATACTTTATCTGAAACAACCGGAAATGGCAATGGTAACGGAAGTCCCAGACCAAAAAGCAGCTTAAGCCAGCGCTATGACTTCAAGTCGCTGGTAGTTGGTGACTTTAACGAATTTGCCTATGCCGCCGCCGTGGCAGTTGCTGAGGCGCCCGGCACTACCCGCTATAATCCGCTTTATATTTATGGCGGCACCGGTCTCGGTAAGACTCACATTGTTCAGGCTCTGGGCAATGAGATAGTCCGCTTATTTCCTGACAAAAGAGTGGTTTATGCTACCAGTGAAAAATTTACTTCTGATTTTATTTCTTCTATTTCCGGCGGCTCCATGGCTGACTTTACCAGAAACTACCGCAGCACCGATGTGCTGATTATTGACGACGCCCAGTTTTTCACCGGCAAAGAATCTACCCAGGAGCAGTTTTTCCACACTTTCAATACTCTTTACAATCTGGGCAAGCAAATAGTATTAACCTCAGACCGCCCTCCAAAAGAGATTAAGGGGCTCGAAGAACGACTGCTTTCCAGATTTTCCTGTGGACTGGTAACAGACCTGCAGGCCCCGGATCTGGAAAACCGAACCGCCATTCTCTACAAAAAGATGGAATCAGAGGGTTGTTCAATGCCGGACGATGTCCTCAGATATATCGCCAGTAAAGTCACTACCAATGTCAGAGAGCTCGAAGGTGCCCTTATCAGACTTTTGGCTTATAGCTCACTCAAAAAGGTTGAGGTTAATCTGGAGATGGCCCATAAGATTCTTTCAGATAGCTTCTATCAAAAAAAACAGCTTATTACTATTGATGACATTCAAAAAAAGACCTGCGATTTTCTGCGAATTGATAAAAGTATGATGCGGGCTAAGAAAAAGACTTCCGATGTAGTTATAGCCCGCCAGATCGCTATGTACTTAAGTCGTTCTCTGACAGATAGTTCCTTAAAAAGCATCGGTGATGCTTTTGGTGGACGGGACCATTCCACGGTAATCCACGCCTGCGATATGATTTCCCGCAGGATGTCCTCTGATTCAAATTTCAGGGAGAGAATCGACCAATTATCTGCTTCATTATTGTATTAGTGTACTAAGAAATATGTGTAAAACCGCTGTGTATAATAAGGGGATAAGTATTATGATTGTAAAAACACCAAAAAGTGAACCAAATGTGCAGACAAACCCACCGGTTCTCAACATGCTAAACAATAGAAAGTGCTGTCTTAAGCCCTTGAAATGCTTATACTAAATGAAAGAAATAATTTATATTTTTGTGATATCCACTTTTCAACAGTACTTATAGTTATTATTTTATATCTAATACATGTCTGATAATATAAGAAACTGTTGGTAACTTTTTAGGAGAAGAGCTGAAAATGAAATTTCAACTCCCCAAATCAAAATTCAATAACTGTCTCCAATATGTATTACAGGTAGTCCCGACAAAATCGACCCTGCCTATCCTGAGCAATATCCTGATAGAAGCCCTGGAGAATAAGCTTAAGATCTCAGCTACTGATTTGGATATATCGATTACTGCTTCGATAGAATGCGACGTTATTAAAAAAGGCTCGGCTGTTTTACCGGCTAAAATAATCGCAGATATAATTAAGGAGATGCCCGAAGCTGATGTCAGCGTGGAATCGACTGGTTCCAGGTTAGAGCTGAAAATTCCTAACGGTCACTATAAAATTGCAGCTTTGTCTCCGGATGATTTTCCGAAACTTCCGGCAGTGAACACTAAAAAAGAGATAAGAATATCCGGCGAAGAATTAGCTTCAATGATTCGCAAAACAACCTTTGCCTGTTCCGACGATGAAACCAGGCCGGCCTTAAACGGGGTTTTGTGGCAGACCAAAGGTGACAAAATGATGATGGTCGCGACTGATGGTCACCGTCTGGCAAAAGTAGCTGTAGAAAATAAAAAATTAAAAGGTCTCTATGACGACGTAATTATTCCTCCTAAAGTTTTAAACCTGATACCAAAATTTCTTGACGGCAAAAAATCTGAGGTTGGCGTCATATTTGGTGAAAATAATATAATTTTTAACTTAGGTGATATAATTTTAACATCCAGACTTATTGACGGACCCTATCCGAACTTTGAGCAAGTTATTCCGGAAAGCAGCGATAAGAAATTAGTAATTTCTAAAAACGAACTTGCCGGCGCCGTCAGACGCGTATCAATACTATCCAACGCCTTAACTCATCAGGTCAGGTTTTCCGCCAAAGATTCACGGTTGACACTTTCAAGCACTAACGCCGACGTTGGCGGTGAGGGCAAAGAGGAACTAGCCTGTGAGTATAGCGGTGAACCGATAGACTTAGGTTACAATGCCAATTATATGGCAGAAATCGTAAACCGCATAGACAGCGATGAAATTATTATAGAGCTTTCATCAACAACATCTGCCGGAATACTGTACAGCACGGAAATTCCTAAAGAGGATTTTTTATGTTTGCTAATGCCGCTTCGTCTGGCGGAATAATTAATAAATGAGTGAGAGAGTTTCAGGCAGATGTTCGCATCTGCCTTTTTTATTTATACGATGCACTTAAGCAGTCTAAAATTAACCAGTTTCAGGAACTTTGAAACACTAAAACTGACTCCCTCAGCGGGCATAAACGTCCTGCATGGCAAAAACGGTTCCGGAAAATCAAATTTACTGGAGGCAATTTTTGTGCTCTGCCTGGGCAGGTCTCAGCGCGGCAACAAAGACAGTGACATCATCAAACATGAACAGGAAAGCTACCGGGTAGAAGGAACGATGCATGACGACGATCGCTCGATAGACCTGGCAGTAGCGGTCATGCGGCGCGGCAGAAAACAGATAACAATAAACGGAGTCAAATCGAAAGCTTCGGAGCTGTATGAAAAATTCAGCGTGGTTGCAGCCGGTCCCGAAGACAGCGAAATACTGGCCGGTCCGCCGTCAGTCAGGCGCTTGTTTTTAGACCTCTACATCTCACAGCAGTCGACTAAGTATCTGGAGAACATCACTAAGTATTCCCGAATTCTGTCACAAAAAAACGCTGCCCTCAAAGAAAATATTGAATTTGATTCGTTCAACTTTCTTTTGGCGGAAACCGGCGCCAAAATAATTATAGCACGTCAGCTGTTTTTGGAAACTCTCAACAAAAGCGCTGGCAGTTTTTACTCGAAATTTTCAAAAAACGGCCAGCTTGATATAAAATACAAACCATCGGCTTTAGAAGAAATAGAATCTGAAATTAAAGTTGATGAATCAAGGATTAAAGAGCAGTTTGAGGCCAAACTTAAGCAAGTCAAAGAACGGGAAATGATATTGAAATCCTCGGTAGTAGGGCCGCATCGTGATGAAATAGAATTTATGATAAATTCGTTTCCAGCCAGAACCCACGGTTCACAGGGAGAATGGCGCTCGGCGGCGATAGCCCTGAAGCTGTCGGTCTATCAGCTGCTCAAAGAGAAACGGGGCTTCGCGCCCATTTTACTTTTGGATGAAATTTTTGCCGAGCTCGATGAAAACAGAAGCGCCGCGGTTATCGATTCATTTAACGATCTTGGCCAGCTTTTTTTGACAACCGCCTTAGAACCGCCCGTCCGTCTGGCAGAGCAAGCCTTAAATTTGAAAATAGACAGCGGCCAGATTGAAGCAGTTAAATAAATGGCTGGTATTTTAATAAAGAACCTTTCAAAGGCCTTTGATGGACATGTTGTCTTAAAAGATGTCAGCTTAGAGATTGCCGATGGTGAACTACTGGTTTTACTGGGTCCTTCAGGCTGCGGCAAATCAACTCTCTTGCGCATTATAGCGGGACTGGAAACAGCCGACAGTGGTGAAATTTTTATAGGAGAGAAAAGAATTGATAAGCTGGAGCCAAAAGATCGCGACGTGGCTTTAGTCTTTCAAAACTATGCCCTCTACCCGCACATGTCAGTTGCCAAAAATCTGGCCTTTCCCTTAACAATTGCGAAAACAGAAAAAAGAGAAAAGCAAAAAAAAGTATTAGAAGTGGCAGAGCTCCTGGGGCTGCTGGATAAACTGCCACAGAAACCGGCAACTTTGTCAGGCGGAGAAAGACAGCGGGTGGCCCTGGGCAGGGCTATTATCAGAGAGCCGGCTCTGTTTTTATTAGACGAACCACTTTCAAATCTCGACGCCGAACTGCGCGCGCGCATGAGAAAAGAAATAGTGTCACTGCAGAAGCGAGTAGGGCGTTCGATGATCCATGTCACCCACGACCAGACCGAGGCTTTAACTATGGCCGACAAGATCGCCCTGTTGCATGAGGGCGATCTCGTCCAGATCGGAACGCCGGAAGAAATTTACAAAAATCCGGCCACTATTTTTGTGGCTGGCTTTATCGGGCAGCCAGCAATGAATTTTATGAATGCTAAAATAAAGAACGGAAAATTGACTCCGTTTGATCTCAACCTTTCAGATTTAAACTTAAATAACGAGGCGACTGAGTTTACGCTCGGTTTGCGACCAGAGGAAATTACAGTAGGCCGTTCCGGGCCGTATGAAGCGATATTAACTGCTATTGAATATTTTGGTGGACATAATATACTTGAACTGGATTTTGGGGGAAGCAAACTAATTGCAACAAATTCTTCCAGTCAGTTCGTTGTTGGCGATAAAGTTTCTTTTTCGTTTCATCACTCAGCACTGCATTTCTTTGATTTGCTTACAGGTAAAAGAATTCACTAAGTAAAAAATATTCGCTTTATTTACGTCAAGCGCAAAAGACGAACTACGTTCGTTGGCAGCGGGGACAATAGTGAGCCGAGCGCGAACCGATTACCTCACGTATTATATTAGAACGACAGCGGCTGCAGGGTTCACCAGATTTCCCATAAGCTTTAAGATATTTTTGATAGGTGCCCGGCTTGCCGTTTACTCCGGCATAGCTGTCCACCGAGCTGCCCATATGTTTTATAGCTTTTTTTAGAATTTTGTTAATGTGCAAATGAAGCTGTGTTAACTTCTTTTTTGAAATCTTATTAGTAAGTTTGCGCGGATGGATTTTGGAAAAGTATAGAGATTCATCGGCGTAAATATTTCCGATACCGGCCATAAAACTCTGATCTAAAAGAGCCGGTTTGACCATCCGTGACGATGAGCGAAAGAGCCGGATAAATTCTTCCAAAGAAATATCAAACGGCTCCGGCCCCAGCTTAGCCAGTCCCGGCTGCTGCCAGAGTTCGTCGTTGGAAAACAAGCGCAGCCGGCCGAATCTGCGGACATCGTTAAAGCGCAGGTGGTAGCCTGCGGACTTTTCATCAAAATCAAATATAGCCAGGTCATGTTTATCGACAGGTGTCTTGCTGTCTAAGTATAGAAATCTGCCGGTCATCTTAAGATGCGCCCAGAGGGTTATATCGCCGGAGAGTTGAAAAAGAATATTTTTACCGCGGCGTTTTACTTCTATGATCTTTTTGCCTTTTAAAATATGAGAAAACGATTGTCTCCCGAACGATTTGCCGGTTACAATCGAAGTTTTGGGGGCCTTAGTTGTGACTGATACAATAGTACGTCCGGCGACAGTATCGTTGAGTCCTCTGACGACAGTTTCTACTTCAGGAAGTTCCGGCATGAAATGCTATCCCAATTTTAGCACTTGTTTTAAGTATTGTCCGGTGTAAGAACTTTTGACAGCGGCGACCTCTTCGGGTGTGCCTTTGGCAATAATTCGTCCGCCGTCATCGCCGCCCTCGGGTCCCATATCGATAACCCAGTCGGCGGTTTTGATGACATCAAGATTATGCTCGATTACTACTACCGTATTGCCTCTGTCCGCCAGTCTGTTTAAAACAGTTAGGAGCATGCGGATATCTTCAAAATGGAGTCCGGTGGTCGGTTCGTCTAATATGTACATCGTCTGTCCGGTAGCTACTTTTGAAAGCTCGGTGGCCAGTTTGACGCGCTGGGCCTCGCCGCCGGATAAAGTTGTGGCCTGCTGTCCCAGATGAATATAGCCCAGACCGACATTGGAGAGTGTCAATAATTTATTCTTTATGCGCGGGATGTTTTCAAAAAAGTAAAGAGCTTCCTCGACCGTCATATCAAGTATATCGGCGATTGACTTGCCTTTAAAAGTAACTTCCAGCGTCTCTCTGTTATAGCGTTTACTTTTGCAGATCTCGCAGGGCACATAAACATCAGGCAGAAAATGCATTTCGATTTTTATTATGCCGTCCCCTTCGCAGGCCTCACATCGTCCGCCTTTGACATTAAACGAAAACCGGCCCGGCAGATAGCCGCGCGCTTTGGCTTCGGGCAGCGAGGCAAACAAATCACGAATCGGTGTAAACAGACCGGTATAGGTAGCAGGGTTGGAGCGGGGTGTGCGGCCGATAGGCGACTGATCGATATCTATAACTTTGTCAATATGCTCGGTCCCCTCGATTTTTCCAAAAGGAAGCGGCGCTTTGCGGCTGTGATAAAATAGCCGCGCTAAGTGCCGATACAAGGTTTCGTTTATCAAGGTTGATTTTCCGGAGCCGGAGACGCCGGTTACTACCACAAACATCCCCAGCGGAATTGTCAGGTCAATTTTTTTAAGATTATTGCCGGTTGCTTGGGTGAGTGTGATAAATTTGCCGTTAGCGCTTCGGCGTTCTTTTGGTATTTCTATTCGGCGCTTGCCCGAGAGGTATTGACCGGTCAGAGATTCTTTTGACCTTTTGATCGCAAGCGGCGTGCCGGAGGCAACAATCCTGCCGCCATGAACGCCTGCGCCAGGGCCGAGGTCTAAGACATAATCCGCCGCTTCGATTGTTTCGCGGTCATGCTCTACTACTAAAACGGTGTTGCCGATATCCCGCAAACCTGTCAGGGTATTTAAAAGTTTACGGTTATCTCTTTGATGCAGCCCTATTGATGGCTCGTCCAGTATATAAAGTACGCCGACTAAGCGGGAACCGATTTGCGTGGCCAGTCTGATTCTCTGGGCTTCGCCGCCGGACAAAGTTTGAGCGGCGCGGCTGAGTGTAAGATAGTCCAGCCCGACATCGCGTAAAAAAGTCAGCCTCTGGGTGACTTCTTTTAATATCTGTTTGGCAATGAGCTGTTTTCTGGCGTCGAGTTTTAGTTCTTTGAAAAATTTGACTGAGCGCTTGATAGGCATGTCACAGACAGAGTCAATCGTTTCGCGGTTTATAACAACCGCCAGAGCTTCAGCTTTTAAGCGGGCGCCCTTACAGGTCGGGCAGGGACTGATTGACATATAACGTTCTACCCAGCTGCGCACGGAGCTTGACTGTGTTTGCCGGTGCCGGCGCTCCAGATGCGGTATAACGCCCTCGAACTTTGATGTATAAGTGCCGGAGCCTTTGACAGTCGTATGTTCAAACTCAATTGTTATCTCTTCTTTGGTGCCGTACAAAATCGCCTGACGGATTGTTTTGGAAAGGCTCTTAAAGGGCGTGGTTAACTTGAAATCATATTCTTTTTTTAATCCCTGA
>JADFLZ010000463.1 GCA_022564135.1 Candidatus Zixiibacteriota bacterium | reverse complement strand
CAATTGTTAAACTACCTAAGAACCCTGCTGCTTCACCTGTAAACGAAATTAGCCGTCGTGATGACAAAGTATATTTTGCGACATCAAACGGGCTGATTGAGTACGATGGTGACAGATGGCGTCGCTCTGACTTGAGAGGAATGGACAGAACCAACGCCATTGATATTCGCTCAATTGGTGAAGAGCTCTGGATTGCCAGCGTTGATAAGGTTGTCGTCAAGGCAAACGGTAATCCCAGTGTCTCTACGATGTATTCACCGTGGCTGCGGCAGCTTGCCCCCGATTTGTACTATGTCTTTATTTCGGGTGTCTTCCCCGTATCAGGCTGGGGAACAGCTGGTCTCTCCGCCACTTATATTTCGTACGGAAAGTTTATCAGGACCGGGGAGGCCGGACCACAGTCTTTAGGTGAGTTTGATTCATTTGATTTCGCAGTTTCAGCATCATTTGGTGCACCTTTGACTCGAAAAATGTCATTCGGAATTACAGGCAAATTTATTTATTCAAAACTTTCCGATCAGGGTGCCGGAAGTGAACAGGGTAAAGGAACCTCAAGCGGCTTTGCCATTGACCTGGGGCTTCTTTATCATATGAATTCCAGGTTGACATTAGGCCTGGCAGTCACCAATCTTGGTCCTCAGATGACCTATATTGATGCTGCCCAGTCAGATGACCTCCCCCGGAATCTGGGAATTGGATTCGCATATAAACTGGTTCGGACCGACTACTATCAGTTTTTGTTTACAGCTGAAGCAAACAAACTTCTGGTTGGAGTTGACGATGGTTTAAATACAGAACTCAAAGAAACTATCTTTAACGGTGGAGCAGAATTTTCATACGCGAATATATTCGCCATTCGTGGCGGTTATGTCTATGACCAGGAAGGAAACGTCAAGCACCCGACTTTCGGAGTCGGTCTGACACTTGCGAACACCAGTATTGATTTTTCATACATTCCCAGCAGCAGTACCTCGGTGTTGTCAAATACACTTAGATATTCTTTCTCAATGGGACTGTAGGAGTTGTTGACCGAGGCATGAATTATTAGACGATTAAAAATCAGCATAGTTCTTGTTGTAATACTTTCTCTGTGTGCTGTGGCTTCTGGCTCAGACACCGGGAAAGTTTTGCAGTTTAAAAAAGAAAGGATTGAGACATCGGGTGAAAATAAAGTTCACCGCCCGTGTCTCACGCCTGACGCTGAATATATTATAGACCTGGGGCTGAAACGAAAGAACAAATGGTCATTGCCCGAACAGGCCCTGGCCGCAAACTTTCTGGACACTATTAACATCCTGGTGCTCAGGTTCAATTTTCAGTACGAAACAATTGACGATCCCAATACTACCGGCAGAGGCAGGATGATTCTGGATGACCCGTTTGCAAATGCAGCCGACTCGGCGGCATATTATGACCTGGTCGGTCATCTGGCAGACCCACCGCCCCGTGATTCGTTATATTTTGATGCCCATCTGAGAGCGCTGCAGAAATATTATGAAACAGTTTCCGAAGGGAAAATTACTCTCTCCTGGGATATTTTTCCGCCTGCCAAAGACAGCATCTATACTTTGCCGCAGCCAATGAATTATTACGGAAGATGTTCTTTTGATTCGGTCATAAGCGGACTTGAAAATTATTTTATAGACTGCATTCAGCTGGCCGATACCGTCAGCCCGGAGATTGTGTTCTCTGACTACCAATCTATATTTCTGTTTCATGCCGGCTCTGACCGCCAGAACGATATCGGCTTTCCTGAGACATGCAGCGACCTGTTTACTGGCTTCATTTCGTTTGGTTCAACCATACCGGTTGACAATGACACAGCTTTTGTTCAGAACGCTTTGATGCTGCCCGAAACGGCCAGTCAGGACAATCGCGGTACGGCGCTAAACGCTTTAATTGCCCACGAATTTGGGCATCAGCTCGGTTTAGTAGATTTATATGACACCAGAACATTTCTGACGCAGGTTGGCGACTTTGCGCTGATGGATAACAACGGTTTCGGAACCGGGCTTGATTTTGGATTCACAGTCGGCCAGATTTTTGGCGCCATTCCCTTATATCCGATGGCCTGGTCTCGCGCGCATCTCGGCTTTGTCGAGGTTGTCGATTACAGGCAGAATGCCGATTTAAGAATAGTCGCAGCCGAAGTAATCTCAAACGGTATCAAAATCGCCCGTATCCCTATTTCTGAAAACGAATACTACTTGCTGGAAAACAGGCTGGTCGACACCGACGGCAAAGAAACAGCTCTTCTGGCAGACTCAGCAACTTCGGTTTTTCAATACCCGATAGATTTGCAGAAAAATTTTACCGGCGAGTATGACAATCTCATG
>JADFLZ010000057.1 GCA_022564135.1 Candidatus Zixiibacteriota bacterium | reverse complement strand
ACAATTTCGAGAATTCTGCACGGACAGCCGATGCCACCGTATCAATCGTAAACGCCTTCGGTTTCGTTTGGTTACTGGCTATGGCGGGTATGGTCAAATTGAGCAGGCAAGCGCGGACTGCTTCACAAGAGTTCTGCTTCTGGGGAGTTATTCTACTGCTGCCAATAAATACTATGATGGTCGCTACATTTGCACTTATAAGAGAAACGAGGCTACTCTTTGTACCCTTCCTTTTCGTAATTCCAATCGCGCTCTGGTTCGGTCAAGCAATGTGGAACTCAATGAAAACTCGGCACTCAAATGTGCGAATTATCTTTGCAAGTCTTCTGGGTACCGCTTTGTTTCTGATAGCTGGTGTGTATCTGGCAGAGCTAATCTGGCCGGTTTTTGAATATCAATCCAGTACAGAATTACGCCGAAATATAGCGGGCATAAATATTGGTCTGGCTCTGGGATCTGTTTTGTTCTGGTTACTATCGATAGCAGGGAAACGCAAGCAAGTCCCTTCTCGCACATAAAGAGGTAAGGCTTTACAATGCCCGTAAAGATTATAGCAATCGTACCAGCCTATAATGAAGAGAACAACATTGCACCTGTCATTGCGGATCTTCGCAAGTATCAACCAGATATCAAAATTGTAATTTTGAATGACGCTTCAACGGACCAGACCGAAAAAGTCGCACGTGCCAGCGGTGTAACGGTGCTGAATCTGGCAGTAAACCTCGGCATCGGCGGTGCCGTCCAAACCGGTTTTATCTACGCTCGCGATGAAAAGTACGATATTGCTTTTCAATTTGACGGTGATGGTCAACATCTTGCCTCGGAAATCAACAAACTACTGAAACCGTTGATCCGCAAAGAGACTGATGTCGTCATTGGTTCCAGATTCCTGGAGAAAGGAGGCTTCCGCAGCAGCCTGGTTCGTCAAGCCGGGATTCGGCTGATTTCTTTAGTAAACAAGTTGCTTACAGGGCGCAAAATTATGGACAGCACTTCCGGTTTCAGAGCCTTTAATCAAAAAGCAATATCCTTTCTGGCAGAAAATTATTCGCAGGATTACCCGGAACCCGAGGCAGTAGTACAGCTTCTTAGAAACGGATTCAATATTCTGGAAGTACCTGTTCAGATGCGGGCAAGACTAAGCGGACAATCTTCGATCAGGCCAATTCATTCGTTTTACTACATAATAAAGGTTCTCTTATCAAATATGATAGGCGAATCCAAGCACAGGAGAAAATATAATGATAATTAGTCGCGTACAAATTTTGGCTGTGATAATCAGTCTGCTGGTTATCCTTCTGGTTGTTCACTTGATAAGACGCAAACAACTGCGAGTGGAATACAGTATCGTCTGGCTCTTTGGCAGTAGCCTGCTGATTTTCTTTTCGGTCTGGAGGGACTTCCTTGACATTGTAGCAGATTTTCTGGGCATTTTCTACGCTCCGGCGCTCTTGCTTCTAATCATGATTCTTGTTGGCACGCTGGGGTTCTTGCACTTTTCAGTTAAGATGTCGATGCAGGCTGAATACAACAAGAAGATGACACAAAGAGTTGCACTACTGCAGCACCGAGTAGAAGAATTGAGTAAAATGAAACCGCCCGGAGCGGGCAGCCTGAGCGAGTCAGAACCAAAGTAATTTAAGATTGCCGGTGATCAACCCCCGGCGCTTTTCACTGACTGCCACTCTGACCAGACCGCTCTGCCTTTTATAAAACTTTCTACAACTAAATACGAAACAACAATAGACCAGGCCATTTCAGCCGGATAGTGCAACCGCGAACCCTGCCAGAAACTCGCTCCCAGGATTATTGAGAAACTGAAGTAAGTCACCCCCAAAAGCCAGGCACTCAGCAAGTGTCCTCGTTTAAACATTAACACCAGCCCGGTCAGTGTCATAACCATTAGAATGAATCCCAGCCACTTTCTGACAGCCTTGTTTAACTGCAGCATGAATCCCCTGATTTGCGGAATCTGCCGGGCAGCGTAGTAATTGTCGGCCACCATGTTTTCCTTAACATTTCGGAAATAAAGCTGCAATATCCCTAAGGGGTTGGCTTTAAATTCCTTTATAATACGGTCTTTGGCTCTGGGGTAAGCAGCCCGGTATAGCGCAGTTCGGTCACCATCCTCTGCTTCCCACTCTTCTCTATAATCTACAATTGTTTTGCCCTCTTCCCAGTTCTTCTCAGCACTCTGTGCCACCAGGCAGGAACGAACTGTCAGGGCGCCATTAGTGCCAAAAATAAACATATCGTGTATGGCGTAATTACGGGCCGACCAGCCCAAAACCATCAACAGCATAACCAGACCAGTTAGGCCGGCGCGTTTTATGAAATCTAAACGGGTCTGGTAGTTCTTACTCAACGGTAAAACGAAAAGTAGAAAAATGAAAATAAATGGCCAAATCTGACCAACCGGACGGATATAGGCACCATACCCGGCCAAAACCCCGGCTAATAAATACCAGTTTATTTGCCCGCTTTTGTAGCCACGGACAAAACAGACCAGCGCAGCAATGTGAAAAGTAAAAAACGGCTGGTCGGTCAGAATATGGCAACTTATTGAAACCGAAGTGAGAGAAAGCGCACAAAACCCACCCGCGATAAGTGCTACTGCCCGAGAACTAAATAACTGGTAAGCTAAAAGATAGACAAAGACTGCCGCCAATCCACCTAAGAAGATATTGAGCATGATTGGCCAAATCGGGTTTGCTCCGAAAATAAATTTGGTAGCGGCCAAGAGCAATCCGTATCCAGGACCAACCCGAAGCAAACCATATGCTCCCATCTCATGCCCGGAAAGAATATGCTCAGCAATCAGCAAATAAAGGCGCGAATCATTGGCATAGTGAGAAAACTGTTCAAAGCCGAGGAAATCCGAAGCCAGCCAGAAATAAAGAAGCCGGGTGCATACGGCGACTATAAACAGCCCCAGCAGATGATAATATGTAATGCGTCGGTTATTCAAAAAAACTCTTTCGGTTTAACTAATCGGCAGACTGTTCTGTCTGGTGTGAAAACAGTATATATAAAAATGCTTTTGAGCTAAAACAAAAAATGATAGGATGCGGCTACAATAGTTGCTTTTCCACTGCCATTATTATATCTATTTATTTAACTAAAGTGTTAAAAATCGATTTTATTACAAACTTCAAAAAAATCTCCTGGCAAGACGTCATCATAGTTATATGCCCTTTATTAGTCTACGCACTACTCACAACTAAACTGTTCGATTGGCTGATAGACGATGCGGGCATATCATTTGTTTACGCTCGTAACCTGGCGGCAGGTTATGGACTGGTTGCTCAGCCGGGACTGCCTCCCGTAGAAGGCTATTCGAATCCTCTATGGATCTTTCTGATGACACCATTTTTCTTGATCGGATTATTTGAACCGTTTTACACTTCTAAGATTATAAGTTTAATATTGGTAGCGATAACATTCTGGATAATTCATAAAATAATACAGAGATTCACTGGGACCAAAATTATACCGTCATTAATCGGACTCATGTTTATTGCGACGAACTCGTCATTTATTATCTGGACAGCATCTGGTCTTGAGAATCCACTTTTTGCATTCTTAGTTATTCTGCTGCTTTATTCGATTATTGATCTTGAACCAACAGAATCCATCAGCAATTATGACAGTTTGCGGATCGGATTAATAGTTGGTTGCATTGCTCTTACTCGACCCGACGGGTTAGTATACTTTTCTGTCTATCCCATATTTTTAGTAGCCACTTTCTTCGCGCTTGCTGCTTACAAAATACGTACAGTACTTAGGGAAAGTATGTACTATACACTGGCGTTTCTTGGTACTTTCGGGTCTTACTTCATTTTTAGAGTACTATATTTCGGAGATATCTACCCAAATACTTACTATGTAAAAGGTGGCGCGAAGATAACGATGTCAGTAGCAATGTCAGCACTAACCCTTCAGCAGTCTTTTTTGATAAAATTACAGATTCTGCTACAGAGTCTTCTTGGACAGACTCTTTGGCTATTAATTCCTTTTATAGTAATTCTATGGGTTCTTGTCGTAGTAATTAAAGATAAGCAGTGGCTGAGATCTGTTACTGTCTTATACATGTGCGGTTTAAGCTGTTTTACTTACTTGATTCTAATCAATGATTGGATGGGCGAATTTCGATTAGCTACCGCCTTCTTCCCTTTACTATTTGTTCTTCTTCCAGTTGCGATATATCAGTTATATGAGTTAGCAAAATTAAAGAAAATTTATAAGTTAGTGCTTATTGGCCTGTCAGTAGTTCTATTGACAGCCTTTTCAATAAATAAGCATTATAACAGATTGGGAAAATTTGCAAATGCGTTGCCAGCCTCATTTTCATCTATTGGCGAGAGATTCGGTGATCAATTTAATCGTTATGCTGATTATCTGGAGCTAGAAAATGCATCATTATTATTGCCCGATATAGGCGGAACCTTATATTACTCGAAACTTCGAATTCATGATTTAGCGGGTCTTTGCGACCCTGCCATAGCAAAATTCTCCAAATCCGACCTGACCGATTTTTACAACTACGTGTTTGAAGAATTAAAACCCACATTTATACACACTCATGGAGCTTATACGGCAACATTTAAGCTGCCCTTGGACAAAAGGTTTAATGCTGATTACGTGGGTATTCGCACATATGAAGATAAATATGCCGAGAAAATATTAAAGCAAATAGTGTTGTCGGGCAACTTTGTCAGAAAAGATGCCACCTTAGGAAAAGAAGAAATTCTCAGAGCAATGCAAGATAGAAGCTTACCATAGTCTCATCAATACTCAAGTAATATACAAAAAAAACCGCCCCGGAATAGCGGGGCGGCTTTTAATTTACTGATTGTAGAACTGCTTAGTTCAGATAAGCTCTCAGTGAACGGCTCCGCGAAGCATGACGAAGCCGGCGGATAGCCTTCTCTTTAATCTGGCGGACTCTCTCGCGTGTCAGCGAAAACCTGGCGCCTATCTCTTCGAGTGTCAGCGCTTTTTCTGAGTTTAGTCCAAAATAAAGATTGATAACTTCGGCCTCACGAGGCGTCAGCGAATCCAGTGCTTTCTCAATTTCAATCCGCAGCGAATGAGACAACAAAGACTCATCCGGTGACGGCTGAAACTCATCCTCAAGGATATCTATCAGAGAGTTATCCTCTGATGTAGAGAACGGCGCATCCAATGAAAGATGCGAATTGGAGATTTTCAGCGTATCGGAAACTTCACCTTCGCTTAATTCAAGCTCCTTGGCGATTTCATTCGGCGACGGTACTCTTCCCAGATATTGCTCCAGCCGGCTGGACATTTTGCCGATTTTGTGAAGTGTACCTACCCGATTCAGCGGCAGACGAACAATACGACTCTGCTCGGCCAACGCCTGCAGAATAGCCTGTCTTATCCACCAGACCGCATAACTGATAAATTTGAAGCCACGGGTTTCGTCAAACCTTTTGGCCGCTTTGATAAGACCAATGTTTCCTTCATTGATTAAATCGGCCAGGGACAAACCCTGATTCTGATACTGTTTAGCTACCGAGACTACGAAGCGCAGATTGGCCTTGGTTAGATTTTCCAGAGCTTTTGCATCGCCCTGCTTGATACGTCTGGCCAGACGGACTTCTTCGGCAGCGTTTATTAGAGGTGTTTCCCCTATCTCGCGCAAGTAGAGGTCCAACGAACGATCTTCATCGCGATATTTTAGGGACTGTTTTGCCACTTACCCTCTAACTCCTTCCCATAGATTAAAATGTTTATACACGCGGCATTCATTACCGCTTTTATTATTAGTCATTAACAACAAATCCGGCTATCGCCGAATAACTTTTCTTGCAATTGTTCCGTCGGGCTCCTGAACTATCAGACCAATCGCCCGGGAACTCTTTTTCAATCTCTGTATAGAGTCTTCCATCTCTTTCAGAGTCCTTACTACAACTTCGTCCACCTGAAGGATTATAGTCCCTCTTGAAATCGAAGCTCTGTCTGCTGCCGACCCGGGGTATACCCGGCGCACATAAATGCCTTTATCAAGTTCAGTATCCAGGTCAAGCGCTCTTGCTATCTCAGGTGTAAACTCCATAATTTCCATTCCGTTCCATTCCCTGATATCAAAATCGTCTGCTGCCTGCGTCTGAGCCCGAGTCGACTGACGAGCATTGGCCAAAAACTTTTCCCGGTCGGCCATAATAGTACTCAAAGTCACCTTACGACGATCCCGGATAATATCAATCGGCACTTCCTGACCCGATCTGGTTGTAGACACCAATACCGAAAGCTGACCGGTATTTTCAACCTGATGGTTATTAAAGCCGACTATGACGTCGCCGCTTTCTATACCAGCAACATCAGCAGGAGAATTTATGAACACCGAATCTATGATTACTCCTTTAACCTCATGCAGCCCCTGTCTTTTGGCCTCCCTTTGAGTTAAGGGAGCAAACCATACGCCCAACCAGCCTCTGCTGGCCTTGCCATTGGTAATTAAATCCGGCACAATTGCTCTGGCCAGATCAATCGGGATAGCGAAGCCTACCCCCACGGAAGTCCCTGTGGGACTTGAGATTGCAGCATTCACCCCAATAGCCTCACCTCTGAGATTCAAGAGCGGCCCCCCGGAATTTCCCGGATTAATAGAAGCATCGGTCTGGATATAGTCCTGATACTGGGGCGTCTCAGAGCCAAAGCGCAAATTACTGCGACCTTTGGCAGAAATCACGCCTACGGTTACCGTCCTGTCCAGCCCCTGCTGAGGGAAAGGATTGCCGATAGCGATAGCCCAGTCGCCGACCTTGATTTCATCAGAATTTCCAAAGGGAATAATCACGATTTCTTCCTGGGGGTCTACTTTAAGAACAGCCAGGTCGGTCTGAGGGTCGGTTCCTATAACTTCGGCATCATAAGTGTAGCCGGTCGAAGTTCGGACAGTTACTTTATCTGCCCCGGAGACAACATGGTTATTGGTCAATATGTAGCCATCTTCTCTGAAGAAAAATCCTGAACCGGAAGAAGTCGAACCCCTGCTACCCGGCTGCCACCAGTGAAAGCGCTGCTGACCCTTAGAACTGGCTGAGACGTTGACCACCGCGTTTTTGACGGCTTCTACTACAGCTACAAACGGAGACTCCATTCTGCCGTTATTATTAACTATCGGGAAAAGGCCGGTCTCAGAGATGTTGGTGGGTGACTGCGCTACTATGTTCTGAGGAATCTTAAATTCCCCGGAAAGCACCAGCACAAAAACTATAATCCCCGCTATGGCTACTATCCAGGCGGTAGATTTTAAGCCCTTTTTAGGTTTTTCTATATGTCTGTTTTCGGAAGAGAAATGCGTTTCTGCCAACTACTATGGTCCTCCAAGGGTAGAGCCTAGTATATTACTATATGTTCTATCTTCTGTCAAGCCTTATTTTTTGTACATTCTTGCCACACATATATTTATAACGAGAACAAGGCCGATTAGATTCAATTAATTCGTCTCTTTTTGCTGATTTTCCTGACCACCAGAGCATACCGCCCAAGTTGACTTTTGCCCCTGCTGGCTCTAATTTGAAGCTATCTATGGGCCAGGCAAGCGAACTCAAAAACGAACTGATTGAAACAGGCCGTCTCCTTTATGAAAAAGGGATGCTGGCCGGCAGCGACGGCAATCTCTCGGCTAAAATTGACGAAAACCGGCTGCTGATCAGTAGCAGCGGCGTGGCCATAGGGCAGCTAAAATCAGACGATTTTGTAGAAATAGACTTTGCTGGAAAGCAAGTTTCAGAAGGCGGCAAACCTTCTACCGAAACTGCCATGCATCTTACGGTTTATAAGAACCGCGCTGATATTTGCTGCTGCCTTCATTCTCATCCGGCCTATGCTACCAGCTTTGCCGTGGCAGGTATGGAACTTAGTAGAAATATCCTGCCCGAAGTTGCCGTGTTTGTCGGAGATATTCCACTGGTCGAATATGCCCCGCCCGGCACCGGCGCCATATCTGACGCTATCGAGCCATTGCTGGCCAAGAATGACGCTTTCCTGCTTAAAAATCACGGACTGCTGACAATAGGTAAATCTGTCAAAGAGGCATTTTTTAAACACGAGACTGTTGAGCACTTTGCCAAAATTCTCTGGATGGCCAAACAGTTAGGCAATGTAAACAGAATTTCTGATGATGAACTAAAAAGGCTGGATCAGCTTCGCCAGAAGCTGATATCGTCCTAGTTTATTAGAAAGTAATTAAAGAAATCTGATGGCGACCAAAAAAGTAGTTATCGAGAAAGCGAATCGGATGTTTCAGCTGCCGCCGCCTTTGTTTTCGCTTTTGCACCGGGAAAAAACCAGGACCGCTTTCCTAAGAACCAATATCCTGAATTTCTCAAAATTTAACTGGCCAGTTGAAACTGACAGTGAACTGACAATTGATTCCGAAAGTCTCTCACCGGCCGGTGATAAAAAAATTCAGCAGCTCAAAGAAGCTGTTTCTGTTTGGTTTGAAAAAAGGCACAACCTCTCGCTGCTGCCTGAAAAGGAAATTTATATCGGCAGCGGTATCCGTAATATTATTCTTAATCTGGGACTGTCATTTATTGACAGGGGAGAACTGGCCTTTGTACCGGGGCTGGGCTATCCTCATTACAGAAGGACCGTGGCGGCCTGCGGTGGTGAAGCCATTGCCTACGAGTTAAACGAAAAAAACGGCTGGCTGCCGCAAAAGGAAAGTTTCGAAACCTCGGCCGGACGGGTTGCCAAACTGATGTTCTTAAATTCCCCTCATAACCCGACCGGGGCAGC
Organism: Candidatus Zixiibacteriota bacterium; assembly: GCA_022564135.1. Classification (GTDB taxonomy): domain Bacteria; phylum Zixibacteria; class MSB-5A5; order GN15; family FEB-12; genus JACZWU01. Next base: position 447 of record JADFLZ010000057.1, on the reverse strand, counting down.
TCTGACTGCCAAAGATATTAGTTTTTTGATTCGGGTGGCTGCCAAAGAAAATATTATGCTCATAAACGATGCGGCCTACCAGTCATTGTCTGAACTAAACCCACTATCCATTTTGTCTGTGGCCGGCGGAAAAAACGTCGGTGTCGAACTGTATTCTTTTTCATACACTTTTGGACTGCCGGCATTGCCCTTTGGATTTGTGGTGGGTAACCGTGAGATAATAAACGGCCTGAAGCAGATAGAGCGCCTCTCCCCTCAGCCGGTTTTGAATTTATACGCAGACTTGGCACTTACTGCTATGAAACAATTTCCTGATTCTCCTCTTAAAAGTGTCCGGCGGCTGATTTCAAAAAACTATGGGGAAATAATAAAATTAGCTGAACTGCTGGGGCTGGAAGAAGTTGGCCAGAGGTCTGTTCCCTTTTTGTGGTGCAAAATCAGCGGCAG
>JADFLZ010000462.1 GCA_022564135.1 Candidatus Zixiibacteriota bacterium | reverse complement strand
ATTGAGACTACTTCTATAATAGAAAACCCCCTGTTCCAGCACATCGTTGAAGGGATACAAATGCAAGTTATGCTCCCCCTATTGGACTATTATAGAACTTTTGGACCGTTAGTGCAGTACCTGAGCAGAGCAAGTTGAATATACTAACTCTGAAACTGGACCGAAATATGGGGGACAGGTCAAGCCACAAGATACTTTCTTAACAAAGTTCCGTCACTAAATGGGGGCAGTATAGCAGACTTCAATTAGACTCTACGGTTGTCTGCTTAATACATAGTTTAATTGTTTGAACATCGCTTGGCGAAAAACTCAGAAATTTAAAACCAGCGCAGAAAAAGTTAGATATAACTCCCTTTGTACACCATGTGCACTCGGCTTCAAAATCGATTTGTTTGCTACCATTTAATTCTTTTGGCAAATCCAATCTTAGTTGGAAAATGTTTGTTTCAACAGGTTTTTCACATACTAACATCATTCCCTCAGTTGAAATGTCACCTAAGCTTCCAATGAATTGGCCAGTTATTTTGTCATAGATTCGAAAACCACTGACTTTTTCTCTTTCCTCTTTCCTTTTATTGTCCATAAGACTGATTCCTTAAAATCAACTCTTCTAATTCTAATCGATAATTATTCTGTATCTAACAATATCGGTTTGAGTATACCCCTTGTTTAGTTAAAATTTCACCACAAAACTAAATGACCTGCCCCCGGTTATTGTACTATTTCTCAAGTTACCCCCGCCACAGCCGTTGTCAAGGGGGGTGAGTTGCGGGTAGTGGTGCATTTTCAACTTTTTTAGTGAGTGGCCAAGTAGAGCCTATGGAAAGGTATCAGACGATTTGAGATAAGCATAAACATAGATTGAGTCTTCGTCCTCTCTACTTCCTCCGCCATCACAGCCGAAGTCGAGTAGTGCTTTTTCAACAGCCCTTGCAGATTCGCTATTTTCACATTCACGAGCTATTTGCCAGTAAAACTTTTTAGGTACATAATGGTGAGCAAATAACCGGTCTTCTATATTTGAAGTTATGCCACAATACCAATCCGAATATGACCCTCCCTGCCTTGTGATATAAGCGGAAATTTCGGCAAACGCCTCTCGTGATGTTTTTGCCATCATTAGACCTCTTTTTTGATTTTAATATCCACTTCATAAATTGTCAACATATTTGACTTAATAATGTAACACATTCCCTCCCCCGGCGGAACTCGAACTTATGACCCGCTGATTAACAGTCAGAAAAGCGGCAAGACCACTAAAAAGACACACAGAAGACCTTATTACTCCACTTTGGCTCTTGACAGTAACATGAAGCTGGGGTATCGTTGTCTACAATTACTCGGCAGGTACTAAGTTGTACAGGTCTCGTGCCGAGACATTATTTTCAATTTTTAGCTTTAAGGAGGCAATTCCATGTTAAGAAACTGGAGTAAGAAAGCTTCAATTCTGCTGGCTCTGATGTCATTATTGGCGGCATCGTTGGTGGCACTCCCCGATCCCGGTATGGAAATCGATCCTGAACGCACCGCGCTGGTCATCACCGACCCGCAAAACGACTTTTTATCTCCGGACGGTGTGGCCTGGGGAGTCGTGGCCGAAAGTGTCACGGCAAACAACACGGTCGAAAACCTTGAGTCCCTTTTCAAAGTAGCCAAGGAAAATGGCATGCCGGTGTTTATTTCCCCTCACTACTACTATCCCACTGATCACAGCTGGCAGTTTGAAGGCGCTCTTGAAGTGCTCATGCACAATATCGGCATGTTTGATCGCAAGGACCCGCTAAGCCTTGAGGATTTCGACGGATCAGGACCCGACTGGCTGGAACGCTACAAGCCGTACATCGAGGATGGTGAAACAGTAGTGACGAGTCCTCACAAAATATATGGACCTCAGCAGAACGACCTTGCTCTTCAGCTGCGCAAGCGTGGTATCGATAAGGTGATCTTGGCCGGCATGTCCGGAAATCTCTGCGTCGAATCGCACATGCGTGACCTGCTGGAAGAAGGATTTGAAGTTGCTGTAGTATGGGATGCGACCGCCTCTGCCATCGTCCCCGAAGGCAACGGATTTGAAGCCTCAATGACCAACTATCGTTTCATAGCCAACGCGGTATGGAATACCAAAAAAGCTGTCGAGCTTATCAAGGCCACTAAAGGATATGCGGAAACCGAGTAAAGCGGATTTAACTTGAAAACTCATTCCTAAAATACGACAATCGGTCGTAAAAAGATGAAAGGAAACATCATGAAGACGAAACTGACGTACCTTGGCGGAGCGACCTATCTGCTGGAGATAGGTAACTTTAGACTCTTGACGGACCCAGGTTTCGACCCGAAAGGA
>JADFLZ010000461.1 GCA_022564135.1 Candidatus Zixiibacteriota bacterium | reverse complement strand
TCGTATGCGGATGATCATGCTAGTATCATTCCGAATCATCCGAAGCTTGATGCTGTGGAAAGTGCTCTTCCTGGGCAGCCTTCATTCAAAAAACCAGCATCTGCCCTGACAAAATTGCCCCCTGGTGCCGGTCTACCTGGTGCACCATCACAGGAATATTTCTGTGGTTTCCAGGGCTATGCGGGGGCACAGGCTTTCATATGGTCTATTCCGGATCCTTATGGCGACGATTTGTTTAACACTCGATTCACAGTTGAAGCCAACTATGAGTGTACTCTCAAAACTGCTCGTGTCCTATTTTATGGTCCTTCGATGACAGGTACGCCTGACGCGAGGATATATTTATGGGATGATGACGGCTTTGGATTCCCAGGAACAGTACTTGACTCATTCGATATTCCTTATGCCACTCTTTTAGCCGGCGGCTATGCCTACTTTACTGCAGATTTTTCTGCAGCTGGCTGGGTATTCCGTGATGGCGCTGAGTATCACTATGGCTTTACCACCTTGGGTGGCCCCGGTGATGTGCTTTGGATACTCTCCGATGATGGCTTTGGACCGAATTCCGGTCAAACACGATCCAGTGAATTCTATCTGGGTGCCTGGGGGACGATGTTAAACGACTGGGGAGTCGATGTCGTATTCGACATTTTCTCAGAACGTTGCTGCGAAGAGATTCCTTTTTCCGATTGCTATACACAGTCATACTCGGGCGGCATCGCCTTTATTTGGGCCGCACCTCATCCAGTCTACGGAGATAGCTCCTGGGCTTATAGATTTGATGTCGGTGGACCGGAAACCCTACAAACCGTGGATTTCGCGGTTTATGATCGAGGTGATGGTCATTTCGGTGATGACGATGTATATATTACTGTTTATGATGATAACGGATCTGGCCAGCCAGGGACTCAGTTAGCTCAGGTTACTTTACTGGCAGGCACTTATCCGGCATTCCCAACTTTTTCAACAGCCGTGTTTGGTACACTGGTTCTTGAAAACACTTTCCACTTAGCAATGAGTTCATCCGGTACACCTGGTGTATCATATGAATGGTTCATGTCAGATGACGGCTCGACTGGCAATGCACGTTCTACTGCATCTGGTGATCCGACCTGGCCGGGAGGAACTACCTGGTACTCAATGCTTGATTGGTGGGGTATAGATGTTAACTTCTCTATTGATGCCAACCTATGCCGTGATGAGTTCTCGGCTTGTTCTATCCAGAACTATCTGAATACATTTACAACCGTATATCCGGTTCCTGACGCTAATCCCATCTTTGGTTGGGCTCAACTTTTTGTTGCCTTTGGCGTTGAATGTGAGCTGCGTGAGCTTGATATATGCTTTTATCGGCATCCTGTCGATAGTACCAGACCGGATATGTACACAAAGAATACTGCTGTAAGTGTATATGATAATGCCGGCGGTATTCCTGGCGCTGTTCTACATACTACAATTCTGACACCCGCAGATTATGCTGCTGCCGGTTATACCGGTTCATCATTCTTTGGCGGATTTAGAGTCCCAATAACCGGCCTTAACGTTACAGTTCCAGGTTCTTTCTTCGTGGGAATTGAAGCATTAACCTATCCCCAGGATAATGGTATTAGATTATGTATGGACTTTGCCGGCGGCGGTGGTGCTCCTGTAGATGGACTGTTACTTAATGTACAAGCCTTTGGTCTCCCGCCGTGGGTGCCCGTAACAGTACTGGGACTACCAAGAGACGCTGCCATGGACGTAGGCGCCAAGGTCTGCTGCATCCCGTTCTCCTGTTGTGAACATTCTTGTCTCCCGCCAGATACGTGGACTACTCAGTCCCACGACTTTGGCAGAACAGGCGCTTCTAACATGGCTATAGACGATGCCTGGTGTGATCTGACCACAAGTTGGTACTATGAGACACCTGCTAATACAATTCCATATATGTCACCTATCGTTCATGATGGAAGAGTATATGTGTCTACATCAGCTTCATCTGGCAATGCTTCTACTATAGAAGTACTTGACCTTATTACTGGTGCAAACCTCTATACTATTTCGGATCCGGATTTTGGTAACTTTATACTCAATGATCCGACCATCGTAGGCAGCATAATGTACATCTCCGGTGGCGACACGCGCACTATTACTGCTTGGGACATCTCAGGTGTTCCGACCAAAGTCATGACCCGCACATTTGGCGGCGCTGTTGGTCCACTCCGTTTTGCGAACACTATTGTTCTCAATATCGGCGGTGTCGATGTAGTCTATGCCGGAAGTGAAGTTGGTCGTGTTGTAGCTATTGACGCTGTAACGGGCGCTGACTATGCCGGCTGGGCCACTAACCCGGTTACCCTTGAT
>JADFLZ010000460.1 GCA_022564135.1 Candidatus Zixiibacteriota bacterium | reverse complement strand
ATCTCATCATATTTTAAGTATCAAGGCGAGGCGCTAAGTTAGCACCTCGCCTTTTTTGTTGCCTAAAAAATCATAACAGGACAGTTTTGATAGTAATTAAACCATTCCAGGGAAGGTTTCATTGGGACTCTTAAACAAATTTCCATCGTTTAATTTTATTTATAAAAATGCTGCAGCTACTTTTGTGCGTTTTCCGTTTACGATTTTGAGCGCTGTTTTAGCCGCTGTTGTCGGAATCATGCTGATTGAATCTGAAAAGCAACTCCAGGAATATGTGTTACAGAAACTTGGAATGGTAGCTTCGCTGGGCTTACCGTTATTTACAGCCCTGGTTTTCTATGCTGACAAAAACTTGTGGGATAAATCAAAAAGATACGGGCTTCAAACAGCTGGAATAGCCCTTCTTGCAATTTACTATTTCAGCTTGCCGGAGAATGCAGAAAGTCCGAATTATCATTTGCAACGCTTCATGCTTCTGAATATATCATTTCATTTTCTGGTAGCGTTTATTCCGTTCTTGGGCGGCAATCAAATCCAGGGTTTCTGGCAGTATAACAAGAGTCTGTTTTTAAGATTCCTGACAGCGGCGATGTACTCGTTTGTATTGTTTCTTGGATTGACTATTGCACTGGCTTCGATGGATTATCTGTTTGGGGTTGATATTACCTGGAAAAGTTATATTAAACTCTGGATAGTCATCAGCAGCGTTTTTCAAACCTGGGTTTTCTTAGCAGGCGTGCCGGCCAACCTGAATACGCTCAATGATTCGCAAGAATATCCCAAAGGTCTCAAAGTCTTGGCTCAGTATATTCTTCTGCCTCTGGTTGCTCTCTATTTCGTAATATTGATTACCTACGAATTCAAAATTATTTTCGAATGGAATCTGCCGAAGGGTTGGGTGTCGCAACTGGTCTTATGGTTCTCGGTTGTTGGCATCTTGTCTCTTTTACTACTGCACCCGCTTCGGGAACGGACAGAAAGCAAATGGATCAAAGTATTTTCAAAATGGTTTTTCAGAATGTTATTACCGCTGTTGGGGATGCTGTTTGTGGCGATTTGGGTGCGGATAGCGGACTATGGTATTACCGAATTACGTTACTATGTAATGGCCATGGCAAGCGGTCTGGCGCTGGTAGTTTTCTATTTTATCTTCAGCAAAGCCAAAGATATCAGAATTATTCCAATCGTTGTTTTTTCAATTGCAATACTGTCGGCTTTTGGACCCTGGGGTGCATTTGCAGTCTCAAAAGCAAGTCAGCAAAATCGTATGGAAGCTATTCTAATAGAAAACGGAATGTTATTAGATGGTAAAATTGTGCCCTCGGAAACAGAATTGAAGCTTGACGTGAAAAAGGACTTAAACAGTATCACCTCTTACTTAATTGGAACTCACGGAAAAGAAACTTTTGATAGATGGCTTGATGACAGCACGATGAAATCGCTTGATACGTTATCAAGAGCTTCTCAAGAAAAAGAGCTTACTAAATTGATGGGATTTAATTTCTACAAAGATCTATACAATTTTGGCTCCGGCAAAAATAAGCCAGTAGTCTTGAGAACTGAAGGTGAAATTGCGACTAAGATAACCGGCTATGACTATTTTCTAGATCTTGATGCTGACTATCTCGAGAACAGAGTAAATACTTTTACTTATAATTTTGAAGATGACACGATTCTGCTAACTTTTTCCTCCGAAGAATCTTCCTTACGTTTATTCAGTTTAGTTGAGCATGAGCGAATACTACTTGCCGAAATCGAGTTGAAGACACCGATTGCTGCATTGATGAAAAAATATACAAGCGGTGGCGTCACAGACGCAGAATTTACCTTTGAACGGGAGTCCAAAGATTTTGATATTAAATTTTATTTCCATAGGGTCTTTGTTAAGAAGTCTGACGATGAATTTACAATTTCATCTATTCAATGCCAGGTTTTTTTGCGCAAACGGTAGATTTTTAACTTTTCTAATTGAGCTAATTGCTTGTAACTTTGAGTCATGAATTATTTGATTAGCAAATTAGCACTAAGGCTGACATTGTCTATTATTGCGGTATTGCTGCTGTTGTTTTTTACAAGCTCTGTATTCTCACAAACCGGCTATCTATTCATTGAGTCAGTACCTGAAAGAGCGGAAATCATGATCGACGGCAAGGAATATTACAGATATTTCACACCGGTACTTTGTACGCTTGCTGTCGGGGAGCACAAAGTGACGGTCACCAAGCCGTATTATCAGCCGGAGACTTTTTCGGTGACAGTAACAGCAGAAACTGTGACTCGCAAGCTAGTGCATTTTGTGCTTGAAGATCTTGCCACTCCGAGCAAGAGAGATGCTGTAATAGTAAAAAA
>JADFLZ010000459.1 GCA_022564135.1 Candidatus Zixiibacteriota bacterium | reverse complement strand
CGAGGCTGTAGAACGTGACAGCGCCAAAAACCAGTTTCAAATGTCAATCGACCTATTCGACACAGAGAGCGATAAATGCAATATTGAAGTTGAGTATTCGACACTCGGGGGTGGGTATTGGCGACCGGCAACTATATTGGAGAATTTGACCGACCTTGCGTCATCGCCCTCAGGTGAGAGGCATGTGGTTACCTGGGATGCAGAAGTCGCCGGAGCTGACGGGTATGATGTACGGCTAAGATTAAAAGTGTCTTCGAATCCCGATTATGCCGGGCTAATCTTATGGCCGGAACAGACATTCCAGCTTAGCGTCGGTCGTGTCGACAGTCGACCCAGGGTCTCTATCATATACCCTCAACAAAACACAGTTGTATTCGATTCAATGCCGGTGTTCGGTCAAATTTGGGATCCCACCAATTTTGATCGGTTCGAACTGCAAGTTTCCAGGTTGCCGGATACTACGATGTGGGACATTGTTGAATCGTCATCAACTTCCTATTCTCGGCCGTCACTTATCTCCATGCTTGATCTAAGTGGTCGGGAGACGGGCGACTATATTCTTAGAACAATAGCAACAGATAACATTGGCAACCAGCGGGTGACAGACAGGCAGTTTCAGATAATAATAAAACAAATCGGAGCGCCTGCGGTAACTCGTAATTATCCGCCGATTGGAGCCAGAAATGTACCGGCCAACGCTCCTGTAGTAGTCCAATTCGACCAAGAAATGAACCAACCATCAGTTGATAACAGAGCGCTTGCGCTTTTTTCCGAAATCGGAGAGAGCTATACCAATTCCCTTTATGACTACAAGAGTCGAACGCTCACCATTATCCCCGACAAGCTCTATTCGACCGAGAAATTTCATTATTACATTGTGAATGGTCGTCTTCCCAGTCAGCAGGGAGTCGAGATGGGCGGTGAATTTGTATCCAGTTTTAACAGTTCACTTGAGGTCCCTACCGACGCTATTGATTCACTTATCCCATCAAGAGGAGAAACGCAGACCCCGGTTGCGGGACAGTCACTACAAGTCTATTACAATCGAAGTAGTGCCCATAGTTATGTGTCTGTGTTTAGCCTGTCCGGGGACACTTTGTTTGCCGGTGAAATATCGGGCGGATTCAGCCCGGGAGAGGTTCCCTTGTTCGGTCTATTGCCGAAGACTTACTACCTCGTTCGTATCTCAGACGTCCCGACTTTTGATGGAGACTCTGATTACATGAGCTATTTCATTACTGCGGACACGCAATTTACACGTGTGCTTGATTTTACACCCAATGATAGGCAGTGGCTGGTCGGATTAACTGACGAAATCAAAGTCAGATTCAATAAACCGATTAACGTCTTCACCGTTGACTCTGCCAGCTTCCTGGTTGCTGGTCCCGAAGGAAGAGTTCCAGGGACCATTGAATTTGGAATATATACAGCCAACACTGCCACTTTCAAACCGGACGGTCAATACTTGCCCGGTACTGTGTACACGGTCACCTTGTCCTCACATATTCAGGACAATCTCGGCAACCCTATCGAAGAGAAAACCTGGTCATTTACAACTGGGATTTTTGGGACTATTGGACACAATGGTGGTTCGGTAGTATCTGGTAGTGTAGATTTATTGTTCCCGCTTGGGGTTTTTCAATCTGAAACCGAGATTGGCGTTGGAATCATTCCGTCCGATCGGGTATCGTACGATCCAATGTTAACGTTTGCCGGAGTTGCCATTGATATAATTCCGTCGACCCTTTTAGATCGAGAGGCGATACTGACAGTTGATGTTCCTGACAGTATCCTTAACAGTGCTATAGACCCTAATCAGCTGAAGTTTTACTATTATGACACTAGTTCATCTGCCTGGGATTATTCAGGCGGGAGTTATAAAAATGGTAAGGTGTCACTTTCGATAGATAGGCTGGGTCAATATGGCCTTTTTGAAAGCGATGTCTCACAGCTTCAGACCGACTTTGCTTCGTCTGTTTCATTGATACCTAGGGTCATCAGTCCCAGGACTGGTAATCTAAATACCGAACTGAATGTATCTTTCAAAGTAGCCCAGGCAACTGAGGTATCGGCTATGGTTTATTCCACATCGGGCAGGTTGATAAAGACTATTGCCAGTGGTTCAGTGGCACAGGTTGGTGAAAATCTATTATCGTGGGATGGTCGCGGTGATAATGGTAGCTTTGCAGCAGATGGTTTGTACATTCTGGTAATAGAAGCTGACGGACAAAGAGTCCAGCAGACGTTTGTGATTTTGAATAAGTAGACTGGCAATAGGTTCCTGGGAGCAAGTAAATTGCCATTGCAAAATATGCTCTCTTGTTGCATAATGAGTTAAGTCCAAAATTTGACAATATCA
>JADFLZ010000056.1 GCA_022564135.1 Candidatus Zixiibacteriota bacterium | reverse complement strand
CAACATAAGCGAACACCTGACCTTTCTATCGCCCGACAAAATTACCCGTATGAAAGTGGCGATATACGGGCTGCTTGTAGTAAACCTGAAGTTGTTTCGTGAAAAAGTCAAGGACTAAACAGGCTTATCCCTTTTGCTAATAGTAGAGTATCTCAGCCACATCTTAATTTCTTGCTGTGCTACACAAACTGATCCTTAAACTTGAAAAGCGTTTCCGGCAACCCAAGGGTAGACAATAGCCAAGTGAGATCACAAATCCGTCACGCTCCTACGAAGAGAAATAAAGCTTGTGGTCAGAAACAGCAGGGCAATCGAGATGAAATAGTACGGACCAGTTTCGAATGCGTTGCCCAAAAAGAAGCAGATCAGGCAACCAACCATCAGGACTGTCACCGATTTGTAAGTTGACCATCGGACGGAAAGAAGCCTAAGAACAAGCAAAGACGCAACGAGGATAAAATACGCAAGATGGTGCGTCTCGGAAATAGGGGTGATCAGCAATATTGCTAACAGATACAGACTGAATCGCCATACTTCCTTGAGTGAACCGCTCTTTCGAAGCGACAGAAGATCCACAATAACCGTAACGGTCAGCACAACTCCTGATGCAACATACTTCAGCCACAACCACTGCTCAGACGATGGAACAAGAAAAGTAAGGAACCGATGCAGTGTAAAAAACATTGAAGGGTCTTCCGCATTGGCTCTGATAGAAAATTTGCCCAGGATGAATCCGTGAAAGTACTCGTCATAGATGTTGAAAAGATCAGTGCCAAGGCTTATCGCTGGAAGCAAACACATTCCTGCAAAGAGAACTGAAGTAAGGAAAAACACCCGAAAATCCCTCCTCAATATCACATACACAAGCAGAATTAGCGGTACCAGCTTGATCGCACAGGCTGCGGCCAGAAACACTGAAGAAAACAGAAGTCTTTTCCGCAAAAAGTTATCAAGAAATAGTACGCATAAAAGTAAAACCGGGAAATTGACCTGGCCATTTAACAGATTGTTTTGAATAATCCCGAAAAACAACAATAGCAGTATCGCCAGAGGTGGATACAAGTGACGACCCCACTGTACTCCCAGTTGTTGCGATGCTAATCGAATAAGAATGCGGATTGAGAAGAATAGTGCCGCCACGTTGATACCGAACCAGATAAAAATGGCTAGCCAGTATGGAATGACGGTTAAGGGAGTCAGAAGCAGGGCGAAGAACAGAGGGTAAATAAATGTAAACTCCGATTCTGTGAGGTAGGGGTTTTCTCCCTCCAACAGTGCCTCGGCTGACAGGAGGTAACTGGTAAAGTCATTGCCTTGATCTCGGTAGGCCTTACGAAAATCCTGCACGAGGAGCACCAGAATGACCAGTCCAATCAATGTCAGAGCAACCACCTGCAGCTTGCGAGAGGAGAAGTACTTAGAATTTGAGTAAACTGTTAACAAACAACTCTTTCTCGGATGTAGTAAGGGGGTCTTCAAAACTTCTGCTGCGAATATTTAGTGAAGTCTTAAAGCCTTCGGTTGGCACTATTTCGATTCCGGCAATGAGGTAGTTGTTGCCATCGTCAGCTAAATTTGCATTGGGGTCGTTTAAGTCAATTCGAGCGAAAATATTAAGAGTGTGAAGCAGAGAATTTTCGTCTGTCATATCCATAAAATAGAGTGTGCCATGGATAGAAAGTCCGCTTTGCGAGAAGTCATTTGCAAGCGGTCCCTGCCCCAGTGTGTACCAGTTTAAGTCAAATCCCATATCAAATGTATTACGGTAGGCCAGCAAGCCGCCCACAGAAATAAGTTGGCGTCTGTAATCAGAGGCTTCAACTAAGTTCGAGATAATGATATTCTGGGTGCCATAATAAAACTGAGCAACTATTGCAGTACGTATGAAATCATCATTTTTCCAAAATGGGTTCAAACGGCCGTAAGCATTAAAGTCTTTCTGACTGTTTTTTTCACCCAATTTGCTATAGGATGTTCCATTGAACAGCGCAGCACTGATTTGCCCGAGAGCTCCATCTTTCCCTAAAGCAACATTTGCCGACACACCGAGATCGGAAGATGTCAGGTACTTGTTTATATCAGCTACGGTTTTAGACAGATAGCGCCTGCCCCAAAGTTTGTTCTGATAGTCTATATATGGCGTTGGCTGCAGGCCGAATCTGATATTAAGAGAGTTTTTGCCAAAGGGAGGTCTCCAGTCAATATAGCCGTACTTGAGAATAATATTGTACTGAGTGTTGCCGTCGGCGTCTTCTGTTTGGCGCAAGTCTGTGGTAATTCTTAAGCTCGTAAAATCTGAGAGCTGGGACTTTATAGTCAGATAAGCTCGCCCCAGTCCGAATTCGTTGGCACTAGCGCTGCCATCGGTTAGGTCCATACCCCAGTAGGAAAAAAGTCGACCGCTGACTTTTGTATCATCTGACTGAACAGCCGATGGAGCGGCCAGCAAGCAAACCAATATTACAAAAATAAAGTATTTCAAAACATTTCACCTCTTTAGTATTATCGATTTCATTTTTCTTTGTTCTTCGTCGGGTAAGAAATCTTCTCAAAAAGCAAGGTGCAACTATAAAGTTCTGAAATTATTTTGGGGAACTTGATAAAATTTCATTACCAAAAAAAACTCGCCGATCCTACTGAATTGAAATGAGCGATGACTTTACAACGGGAGAGCCGGCAACATCGGTCCAGGCAATTATAACGCCATCAGACGTGATTCCCATTCTGGCAAAACCGCTTGAGCGGCTGGGCAATGTTTCGGCTACTGTAACGACCTCGGAAAGTGTTCCGTCCGAACTAACTGTGCGGGCGGCGATGCGTGTTTTGTTTTCGATAGTTTCCAGCCAGCTGACTAGAGTAGTATTGTCATTTACAAATACAATATCGACTCGTCCCAAGGGATCGCCGGTGTCAATTCGGATCGGATCACCGAAGGACTTCCCATAATCATCAGAAAAAGCACAAAGGACTTTAGCTTTGCTGTCAGCGCCCATCGTAAACCAGGAGGCTGCTACCAGAGATTCATTTGAAGTCAGGACCGGGCCATTGACCGGACAGCCGGCAATATTCCAGCCATCGTTTGCGATTGAAACAGGAGAACTCCAGGAAGAATCAGCATAGCGAACTATCGACATATCTCTGATTTCTTCGTCAGAGCGGTCGCGATAGGCGACCAAAATAGAGCCATCGGCGGCTATAGTCATTGATGTCTGACAACAGTCGCAAACTCTATTATCCAGCAGCGCCTGGTTTGTAACTTCACCTGCTGTGTTAATAGTGGCAAAGCGGAGCGTCATCGGGCCGTCTTCAGCCATCTCTCGGCCATCAAGCCAGGAGACGGCAAAATTTCCATTACTTAACGGCTGCATTGAGACAAAGCCATGTTCAGTAGGCGTCTTGTCGTTGTGGGGAGAAAATGGCTCCGACCAAATTTTGCTGTCATCTGATAGCTGTGCCAAAATAACATCATAAGCATATGTTGATGCAGCTGATTTTGTCATCCAATTGGCCAGGATACGACCGTCGCTTTGAGCTGCTAAGGCCGGGAAGTCTGCCCAGTTGACAAACCAGTCTTTTCCCTGGGCTATTGTTTGGGCATCGCCCCAGCTATTGTTTTGCCAGTTAGCGTATTTTAGTGTGGAAATTTTGTTTGTTGTATCTTTTTCTACCCAGGAAAGCAAAGCTCCGCCTTCCGGCGTGGCGCAGATATTTGGTCCGCTCGCTGGCGCCGAAGCTGGAGTTGCTATGGGAGTTATGCCTGTTATTTTTATGCCGGATGATTTTTCAGCACAGCCTGCTGCAAAAAATATCAGAGTAACAATTGAAATAGCTATAAACTGTATTTGTTTCATTTTGCCAAGCTAAGGGAAAATAAGAACGAGGTCAATTGGAAAAAAAGAATAGCCCCGGTATTGGCCGGGGCTATGTATCAAATGAATGCGTTTGGAAAGAGAGGAAACTTGAGGTTTTCTATTTTATCACGGGACAGACAAAGGACGGTCCCATGCCTCCAAAGGCCAAGTCTCCGCTGGACATGAAATTCTGCACTTCTTTCCAGCTGGTCAGTTCATGGTCAATAGCAGAGGCATCAATGACGTCTATAAAATAGACTTGCCATCTGCCGCCATTATAGTCGAGGTCACCGGGTTTTGATTCGGCAACAGGGCGTTGCCCGGCCAAATCGGGAATGACATATAGGCCATCTTTAGGGCCATTGTCAGGCAAATTATTGCCGGTTAGAATCGTACGATAGAGGCTTCCGTCAGCCCACAAAAAATTCGGAATAGGTGGTCCGGCCGATAAGACGGCGGCAGTCGTAATTAGAGCTGTTACGAGCAAGGCAGCCAAGATTGTCCTGGATGTTTTCATAAATATCTCCTTTTTCAGGTTTTTCAGGTCCAAGCGACCTGATTAGCTTTAGTTCAATAGTAAATACGAAGTGAACTCAGAATTGGATCAGAGAGCTTTTTAAATTTGCTTGAAATAGACTAAATAGCAGAGTAGTTTGAAAAATCAATGAGATCGGATAATAGGATTACTTCGTATATACCTATAGAAATGAATTTATGAATAGCGGCGCCGAAAGCAGTCAAATAGCAGCCCAGAAAGACATGCGTCTTTTTGAACGTATCCGTCAGAGAGACCAGCGGGCGCTGGCTGAAATGTATGATCATCGATCTGGTTTGGTTTATAGCCTGGCTTTTAGTATCGTCGGTAATGTTTCAGATGCTGAGGAAGTTACCCAGGAAGTTTTTTTTAAAGTGTGGAAAAATTCAAAATTATTCGATGCAGCTAAAGGCAGCGCCCTGGCCTGGTTGGTGACTATGACACGCCGGCAAGCCATTGACCGAACCCGTTCAAAAGGTTATAAATCTCAAAGCAGAAATGTTGAACTTTCTGTGCAGGTAGATGAAGCCGTTTCGTCCAGAGATTATAGCAATCCGACTGATGAAATGCTGTTACGGCTGCAATCGGGAGAAGTCAAAAGCGCCCTGGCTAATTTGAACGAGAAACATCTTGAGGTAATTAACCTGTCTTATTATCAAAGTATGTCGCACTCCGAAATCGCGGCACAGCTGGAATCTCCTTTGGGAACAGTCAAGAGCAGGTTGCGGGAAGCTGTAAACCATCTTCGAAATTCACTGAATGCTAAGGTTGGCACCAATGATTGAACATAAAATAGCATACGAATTAATTGAAGAGTTTGTTTTTGGTACTCTTAGTCAAACAGAGCATGACCAGCTGCAGGAGCATCTGGATAGTGGTTGTGAACAGTGTGCTGCCAGATATCGTGAAGTCAGCGAATTGTCTGTTCAGCTGGCTCAGGCTGTTTCTCAACAAACACCGGCTCCTGCTGTCAAAGAAAATCTGTTAAAGCAGATTCATGGCGACAGTAAATTTGATTCAAATGAAGTTTCGTCAAAAACAATCTGGCCCTGGGTTAGTGCCGTCAGCATTGCAGCTTCGCTGCTGCTTTTGTTCTGGGCTAATTCTCTGCGTAATGAACTTGCGTCAGTCCTAGACGAACTGCAGCAGTCGCAAGTTCAAATTGCTCGTTTAATACAAGATAGTTCTGTTCAGAAAGATGCCGCTTATTTGCTTGGTTTACCCTGTTCCTGGCTGGTAGATTTGAAAGGCGTAGCGCCGAACAAAGACGCTTTCGCAAAAATTGTTCTAAATCCTAAAATTGATTTTGCCGTAGCCTATGTTTATCGGATGCCGCCACCTCCTGACGATAAAGAATACCAGCTTTGGATAGAGCTCGACGGTGAGCCGGTGAGTATTGGAGTCTTCAAAGTCGGCGAAGACGGACAGGCGCTGCTGAAATTGCAGTCAATTTCGGATCCGATGTCGATCCAGTCTTTCCAGGTGACGATTGAGCCTAAAGGCGGCCTGGCTAAGCCGTCCGGAATGCAGTATCTCACGGGCATGAATGCCATGCCGCCTATGCCATCCATGAACTAAATATCTGCCGACTCAATTTTTCAGGGCTGGACAATCTCGCCTTTATCTTCTATTTTGTTATCTGAAAGCAATTATTGTCTAAACTCTACTAAAAGAGGAAATAGCATTGTCTGATTCTGATGACAAGACTAATACTTTTGATTCTGATAATCGCGGAAGTAATATTTCTGCCAATCATCCTAAGCAAATAGGCCCCTATGTTATAAAGCGGGTGATAGCTTCTGGCGGCATGGGCACCGTTTATGAAGCAATGCAGGAAAATCCTCGTCGTCCGGTGGCTCTCAAAGTTATCAAGAGCAACCTGGCCAGTGAAAGTGCTATTTTAAGACTTGAGCAGGAAGCTCAGATGCTGGCACGGTTGAGGCATCCCGGTATCGCCCAAATTTATGCTGCAGGTACCTACGATGATGCCGGGTCTCAGACACCGTATTTTGCGATGGAGTACATCCCGAATGCCAAAGGTATCACAGAATATGCAAAAGACAAAAATCTCAGCATTCGAGAAAAATTGGTTTTGTTTCTTCAGGTTGGCGATGCCGTACATCACGGGCATCAGCGCGGTATCGTTCATCGTGATCTCAAACCTTCGAACATACTCGTCGATTCTAACGGACATATGAAAATAATCGATTTTGGTGTCGCCCGTGCCACCGATGCCGATATGAAACAAGTCGCTGCCCAAACCGACGTCGGGCAAATTCTTGGTACAGTACAATATATGAGTCCGGAACAATTTGATGCTGACCCGCATGATATTGATACCCGCAGCGACGTTTATACTCTTGGATTAATTTTGTATGAATTGCTCTCTGGTTCTATGCCGTACGCTGTTGACTCTGACAAGATTTTTGATTTTGCAACCGAAGTGCGTGAAGGCAGGACAACATCTCTCGGATCAAAAGACAGTTCGCTCAAAGGAGAACTGGAGTCGATTGTTCACAAAGCGATGCAAAGGGACCGGGAACTTCGTTATCAGTCGGCCTATGGATTGGCCGAAGATATCCGGCGGTATCTGGCCGGTGACGCAGTAGTAGCTCGGCCTCCGGGTTTGTCTTATCAGGTACAAGTATTTGCGCGAAAGAACAAAGTGATCATTGGTCTGGTTGGCGCTACGTTTGTTTTGCTTCTTGCCGGCGTTATTGTAACAACTTCATTGCTTTTGCAGGTAGACGAGGAACGCCAGAAAGCAGAACTGGCCTCTCAAAAAGCTACGGAAGGCCAGCAATTTCTCTCTGATGTGCTTACTGAATCTTTTCCACACGGATTCGGTGACAAGGTCACAGTGCTGGACATTATAGAAAAAGCCAGTCAGAAGCTAAACGGAGCTTTTCCGGACGACCCTGAAATAGAGTCAAAGCTTAGAAAATCCCTGGCACTTGCCTATAAAAAGATAGGACATTATGAAGAGGCTAAACGGGAGTTTTTGACTGCCTTGACATTGCGCCGCAGAATTTTCGGCGATACCCATGACCAGACTCTGGAATTATTGGAAGAAATATCTCGTATTTATAGTGTTATTGGCGACGAAAAAGAGAAACTCAATGTTACAAGAGAAATCTATGAAACTTATTTGGAACGTTATGGTGAAGCAGATATCAGGACATTGAAACAGAAAGGCGATTTGGCGGGGGCTTTGGAGTTGAATTATGACATTTCCAGCGCCAGGCAATTTTCGAAAGAAGCCTGGATTGGACTAGAGCAGAATTTGGGAGCAGATTCTTCTGAGACGATACTTGCGCAATCGCAATATGCCTGGCTATTGTTAAAATCCGGACGTACTGAACAAGCCAGAGGGGTGGCCGGAGAGGCCTTGGCCAATGCCGCACGAGTATACGAAGATGATCACTGGGTGGCAATGAATGCCAGGAGCAGTCTTGCTGCTGTTTATATTGTACAGAATGAATTTGACTCCGCCAAAGCGCTTTACGGCAATATTCGCGTGCCTGAAAAATTCGGGATTGAACATGTCTTTCAGGGAAATTTTGACTTAGACAATAAGCCTTTTCAACTTCTGGTTTTTTTCGAGACATGGTGTCCGTTTTCCCGGCTGGCGATGGCGGACCTTGGCAAAGTGGATCGCCAATATAACCAGTTTGGTCTTAACATAACGGGTATGACACGGGTCAACAAAAGTGCTACTGATGAAGGTGTCAATCCCTATCTTGAAAATCTTGGGATAGAATTTGCAGTACTTAAAGAAAACGGTCGTTCCTGGAATTACTTCAATTGCGCGGGTACTCCTTCTTTGAGGCTTTTGCACGACGACTACTTAATCTGGGAAGAGGGTTGGTTTACTTCACTTTCAACTCAAATGCTCGAAGCAATGGTAGAGGCGCAGAGCAGCGCGGTTGTTCATTGAGGTTTCAGACTATAGTGGCAAACTAATGCAAGTATTAATCATTAGTGAAACCTAATGACTAAAGTCATCTATTTAAGCGGCTGGCCGTTTTCAAGTTCTAACAGCCGTTTCTTTCGCCAGAGACCGCCGCCATAACCTACTAACTTTCCGTCGGCTCCAATCACTCTGTGACAGGGGATAATAATAGCAATTCTGTTGGCGCAGTTGGCACTGGCGACCGCCCTTACTGCTTCGGGTCGTCCAAGTGCTCTGGCCTGTTCTTTGTATGAACGGGTTGTGCCGTAGGGAATCTCTTTTAGTCCCTGCCAAACTTGTTTTTGAAAATCAGAACCGGGTGTTAAAAGAGGCAGCTCGAATTTCTTTCTGTCACCTCTAAAATATTGCTTGAGTTGATTTTCTAGTTCTTTCAAATGCGGACCCGGCGAAGTCACCAGCGGCGCGTTCAGACGTTGACTGAGGTCTTTTAGTTCGGACTCCAGCATCTTCCGGTCTATGAATTCCAAAAGACAAATACCCTGCTTTACAGAAGCTGCCATCATGGGACCGAGCGGTGTCAGCAGCTGATAAATATGAATTATGTTTTTGACGCCGCTTTTCGAGGGCGCCATGCCGATCGTCTTCTTAAATGAGTGAGTGAAGCCGCTCAAAGAATCATAGCCGCTGTCATAAGCTGTGCTGATAACTTTTCTCCGTTGGCCAGATGTCCAAAGGCGGTCCCTAACCTGAGTGACCTCAGGTAAGCCTGAAAGGTCATCCCATGATTCTGCTTAAACCAGCGCCTGAGTCGATTCGGGTCTATGCCTGAGCTGCGAATATCCTGGTCACTAAATCGCTGGCTGCCGTTGCTGCTTATTTTATCAAAGATGATTTTCATCCACTCAGGAGCCTCGCCTTTGGGAGCCAGCGGGGTACAGACTTTGCAGGGGCGGTAGCCTCGCAGCAGGGCTTCTTTGGTAGATTGAAAGAACTCTACATTTTCTCTTTTTG
>JADFLZ010000458.1 GCA_022564135.1 Candidatus Zixiibacteriota bacterium | reverse complement strand
ACCCGATTGAACTATTTTCACTTCCGCTCTGGCTGGCAGGAGCCTCAATTGCACTCGGTTTGTCAGTCAGTCTGATAGCAGGTTATCTGCCGGCGGCACGTGCTGCAAAAATTGATCCGGTACAGGCCTTGAGATACGAATAGGTTCAGCAAGTTATTATTGATATTTCGCTGCATACACCAAAAATTCTACTTCTGACCGGTCTTAATCGAATTTATAACAGTTATCTTAAAGCCAGACTAAATGGCAGCAAGTCGGCAGTAAAGACTTTGGCTTTTACAGCCGGATCATCATTCATAATGTTTTGAGCTTCCTCTTCGGTCTCGGTTTCCAGTAGAGCAATTCCAAAACGAGCGTCTTCAATTCTACCGGCAAATAGCACGATCTTTTCTGCGTGAAGTTGCTTTAGATATTCGAAGTGTTTCATAACTTCTGCGGACTCTTCCGGAGTTGCATTTTCTGCAAATCCATCCCTGGGCGGGCGGTACATAATCAGGTAATGTCTGGACATATTCTGCCTCGTCTTGTTATTGTCTAAGTAACAGGGTCTTAACAAAGCTTATTAATTGGTACGCCAAACAATTCGAAAAGTCTACCTATATGATTCGCAGGGCAGATTTTGCGTTAAACACTATTCATCGTATTAGCGTTATAAAATTGATTGGCGAATTTTTAATTATTTGCTTTATTAAAGGATAATTTAAGTTTCAAACAATTGATACTCAAAAAGGCCGCTATGAAAATTTCGATAAAATTGAACTCTCTTCTACTCTGCACTTTAATAATATTGGTGTTCTCAGTAATTTCAAATTCATCTTTATTACCTCTTTCTGAAAAAAATAGCGCTTTTAATTCTGGAAATATAAGTAGTTTGAGCCTTCCTCACAGCGACAGCCTGATTGAGATATATGCCGAATGGATAGGCACACCTCAGTGGATGAGCGGCGTTGACAACGGCAGAGAGACTTTCGGGGGCTCTATTGCCAAGGGCAGCGACTTTTTTGGCAGTAACTTAGGAGCTACAGACTACTTTCCGGTTGAAATTCGATTTGATATAGATAGTAACAATTGGTCAAACGCACAGTTTTTCAGAAGAGATAAATTATACAAGTCTGTCGGTGTCGGTACTTTTCCCGGCTCGGTCTGGGATGTAAGCGATCCTGTAAATCCGCGTCAGATTAATGTTTGTATTGCCGAATTTTATGACGGCAGTGACACTCTGCCAGCAGCAAATTTCAAATGGGACCCCGACAACAGCGCTCAGGGAAAATACGAATATCTCTTTATCATGGGCAGTGATTATGACAGCAGCGGCCTGACTTATGCCGACAGCAATGTCCTTCGCAATGACATGGACAACTTATATGTCTGGTGGCCAAGACTGGCTGACGGTCATACTTTTTTTGAAACCGATACTGCTAAATTAATAATCGGCACTTATATCGGCCTGCTGGCTACGGCTTATGAGGACTTAGTTTATCTCAATTGGGTTTACCCCGGTCAAAATCCTGACAAATTCAAAATCTTCTGGGGAACAGACTCAATACCTGACTTGCTATTAACAGAACTGCCGGGGGATATGCGGGACTTTGCTCATACCGACCTGGTCACAGAAATAGATTATTACTATCAAATCAGGTCGTATGACTCTCTTGATAATGAACTGCTTGCAAGTCGCGTTAAGCGTGTCAGAACCAGATATAATACTCTGGACCTTTCCCTTTTTGGTCAATGGAACGGCCGTTCCAGCTACGGCGATATTTGGGGCTATACTGACAGCACCAATGGCAAAGAATATGCTTTAATATGTGCCAGAGGTGTCGGGCTGAGCATTATTGACATAAACGATACGCCCTTTGTCGAAGTAGGCTTTGTTGAAGGCTGTGGCGATACCAAGGACGTCAAGACATATAGTCACTATGCAGTAATTTTTCAAGATGGCTGCCACACCATAATTGCGGACATTGCCGATGTTACCAATCCGCAGGTTGTTTCAACAATACCCGGTGGCAGGCATAACGGTCTTGTTGACGGTCACTATGTATATTTAGTCGGCGGCAGCTCCGCGGGATTAGTAGTCTACTCTATATTAGATCCGGCAAATCCTGATTCTGTTAACAACTATAGCACCTTCAGCTACCATGACGTTGCAGTCAGAAATGACACGATGGCAGCCTGCATCATAAACGGCATTGGTGTAGACATTCTGGATTTAACAGACAAGAGCAATATACAATTGATCGGCCAGTTCAATTACTCCGGCTCGGGAGCACATAATGCGGCCTTTAGCGAAGATGGTGACTTTCTATTTATCGGAGATGAAATTGGCAGCGGTACTCATACCAGAGTCTTTGACATTTCTAATTTAAG
>JADFLZ010000457.1 GCA_022564135.1 Candidatus Zixiibacteriota bacterium | reverse complement strand
ATGCCTCTGATGACAGCACAGCCGTTTACTCTGAAATTGTCACGATTACAGTAACCGATGCCGGTAACCAGCTGCCGGTACTTTCAGCAATTGGCGCTCAGTCAACAACTGAAAATGTTCTATTAAGTTTTGGTGTTTCAGCCACAGATATAGAGAGCACACCGACTTTAACAACCTCGACTCTTCCGACTGGTGCAGTCTTTACAGATAACGGCAATGGTACTGGAAGCTTTGACTGGACCCCTGATTTGACTCAGTCGGGTTCCTATAATGTTACGTTTTATGCTACGGATGATTCATCAGCCGTAGATTCAGAAGTTGTCACGATTACGGTTACTGATGCCGGTAATCAGCTGCCGATACTCTCTGCGATTGGTGCCCAGTCAACAACTGAGAATGTTCTATTAAGTTTTGGTGTTTCAGCCACAGATATTGAGAGTACTCCGACTTTAACAACCTCGACTTTACCTACTGGTGCAGTCTTTATAGATAACGGCAATGGTACCGGAAGCTTTGACTGGACACCAGATTTCTTACAATCGGGCAGTTACAATGTAACGTTCTACGCCACTGACGACAGCACTGCAGTAGATTCTGAAGTAGTCACTATTACAGTTATTGATGCCGGTAACCAGCTGCCGGTTCTAACAACTATTGGCGCTCAGTCTACTACTGAAAATGTTTTGTTATCATTTGGAGTTTCTGCCACAGATATAGAAAGTACTCCGACCTTAACTACTTCGACTTTACCGACTGGTGCGGTCTTTACAGATAACGGCAACGGTACTGGTTCGTTCGACTGGACTCCGACATTCCTGCAATCAGGCAGTTACAATGTAACGTTCTATGCTACAGATGATAGTTCTGCAGTTGACTCTGAAGTAGTTACGATTACGGTCAATGATGCGGGTAATCAGTTGCCCATATTGGCTGCTATTGGTGCTCAATCAACTACCGAAAACGTATCTCTTCCATTTGATATTTCTGCCACAGATATTGAGAGTACGCCGTCGTTTACAGCCGCAAATTTACCATTAGGTGCTTCATTTATAGATAACGGTAACGGTATTGCAAGTTTTGACTGGTTACCGAACTTCCTGGAATCTGGTGTTTACATCGTAACATTTTACGCCACCGATGATAGTTCAGCAGTTGACTCTGAAATAGTTACGATTACAGTCAACGATGCAGGAAACCAGCTTCCAATTCTATCTGCCATTGGCGCACAATCAACGACAGAAAATATTCTCTTGAGCTTTGGTGTTTCGGCAACGGATATTGAAAGCACACCAGTTCTGACGACTACTGCTCTTCCAACTGGTGCAATATTCACAGATAATGCTAACGGTACCGGTAGTTTTGACTGGACCCCGACATTCCTGCAGTCAGGAGTCTTTAATGTAACATTTTATGCCACTGATGACAGTTTAGTAATTGATTCCGAAGTAGTTACTATCACAGTTATTGATGCCGGTAACCAGCTGCCGGTACTTTCAGCAATTGGCGCCCAGTCTACAACTGAAAATGTTCTATTAAGTTTTGCTGTTTCAGCCACAGACATTGAGAGTACTCCGACTTTAACAACTTCGACTTTACCTACCGGCGCAGTCTTTACAGATAACGGCAATGGTACTGGTTCGTTCGACTGGACACCTGATTTCTTACAATCAGGCAGTTACAATGTAACGTTTTACGCCACAGACGACAGCACAGCTGTAGATTCAGAAGTTGTCACTATTACAGTCACCGATGCTGGCAATCAGCTGCCGGTACTTTCAGCAATTGGCGCTCAGAGTGTCGATGAGGGCCAGAACCTGAACTTTGCTGTATCAGCTACCGATGCTGATGCCACAACTCCGACTTTGAGTACGTCAGCTCTGCCAGCCGGCGCAGTATTTGTAGACAGCGGTAATGGTAATGGCAGCCTCAGCTGGACTCCGACTTTCGCCCAATCGGGTGTTTATAGTGTAACATTTTATGCTACTGACGGTGTTGCGACCGATTCTGAAGTAGTTGCCATAACGGTCAACAATGTTAACCAGGCTCCGGTACTGGCTGCGATAGGTAATAAGACGGTTGACGAGGGTCAGAATCTTAACTTTACAGTTACTTCCAGTGATCCTGATGGCACGATACCGGTGTTGACCACTTCGGTTCTTCCTTCCGGTGCAACGTTTGTGGACAACGGTGATGGCACGGGTGTGTTTGACTGGACCCCGAGCTTCTCTCAGTCGGGAGTATATAGCTGTACTTTCTATGCTTCGGATGGTGCTCTGGTTGACTCTGAGGTAGTATCGAAGACGATTAACAATGTTAATCAGGCACCGGTACTTGCAGCGATCGGTGCTCAGTCTGTCAATGAGAATATAAATCTAA
>JADFLZ010000456.1 GCA_022564135.1 Candidatus Zixiibacteriota bacterium | reverse complement strand
AATTTATAGCTTCTTTGGTAAGCTCAACCGCCGACAGCTTGCCGGATTTTACACCATCCGCCATCTGCTTAGCAGTTAATTCTTTGTATTCAGACATGGGGGGAATATATGGGTTAATAGGACACAGACAAGTTTAGAATGTTACCCCACGTCTTCGCTCAGTATGACGATTTTTTGAAAAGATTTCCGCCATTGAGGTTCCTGTAGATCACTCCTGACCAATAATTATATCATAAACACGGTCCCGGCGGCGGGCCGCCGCGGAAAATGAAATCGACCAGGAAAGTCAAATCGAGAATGTCAGACAATTCTCATCACTTTGTAATACAATTTGCTGGTGGAAAACCACCACGAAAAATAAAATCGACTAAGTAAGTCAGATCCAGAATATTTGAAGAATTTCCATCAAAGTTTAAGTCTCCTTCTTTCGGACATCCAGGAATCGTACCGCCACGAAAAATATAGTCCACAATATAAGTCAGATCAAGTACATCAGCGTTATCTCCATCGCCGTTAAAATCTCCCGTTGAACCCAAGCAACAACAGGCATCACCTATGCCATCTTGATTGGTGTCCGATTGAGTCGGATTGTATGTGTCAATACAATTGTCACAAAGATCTCCTATCCCGTCTGAGTCCGAATCATCTTGGTTGGAGTTTGCTATTGCAGCACAATTGTCGCAGGAATCACCTACACCATCAATATCTGAATCATCTTGATTGGGATTTGCGATAAGCGGACAATTATCTGAGCTGTCTGGAACTGTATCATTATCGTCGTCATCATCACAGACATCACCTAAAGTGTCCTCGTCTGTGTCTAACTGATCGGTATTGAAATCAAGCGGACAATTATCTAAGTAATCTAAAATGTCATCATTATCATCGTCATTATCACAGGCGTTACCAAAGCCATCGCCATCTGTATCAGTCTGGTCAGGGTTGGGAGTGCCCAGGCAGTTGTCACTCGTGTCAGGGATGCCGTCATCATCAATGTCGCCGCTTAGAATCCAGGCAATAGCTGAGTCAACGACATCGTCTTGTCCATTTGCTACACCATCCGGAGTTAACCAAACCTCTTCATATTTCACCCAGGGGAATCTGGGACCGGGGAATTGAGCCCGTGCCAGGTAATTATTACCCGGATCGTCCGTGAAAGAAGCGTTGCCATTTGTAATCCAGTGCGTCCAACCTGCGAAAAGAAAAGGTCGATTCGGGCCTGAAGTAAAAGCTCCGGACGTTGGTCTTCCGAAGACTTTTGCCAGCCGGTGCAGCGATATCACCATTGGGAAGATATCTCCACCACTTCTGGCGCCGGGGCCGGTCAGCAGAGCGATGGGCCTGTCCCAGTATTGACCGTTGTTGCCATTGACAGCAGTTAATATACCGGTTCCGTCTGGACAGAGACTGAAATGACCTCCACCCGCACATCGCCTTTCATAAAGGAGTACCTGCATGGTAGTATCGAGCAAGTAGTCAAATACAGGTTTTATGCACGTCTGGGCTCCAAGGAACATTCTCCAATCAATAATGAGACCGTCAACGTCGTAGAAGTTTTGCAGCGAATCGAGAGCATTTAGCCAGGTAGTTATAGTTATCCCGACATCTATGGCTCTAATGGAGTTTATATAGATGTAGCCGATATTAGTCCCGTCCACTATTCCCCAGCTTATTCGCTCATCGGCAAAAAAGTCGGGTATGGTGACGCCGGGGATATCCATCTGCTCTGTGCCATACAGCGTCATATTCTGCCCGACCAGGGTGTCAGTAGCCAGGTGCAGGGTGTCGCCGGTACTATACTTGACCACGTCTATGGTGTCGAAGAGATGCCAGTTTCTACCGGCGCTGACGAGAAATGTGTAATCAAATGATACGTCTGAACTGCCCCACCAATTTCCAGACAAGGTGGCAAAAGGTAATTCCGCCGCCAGCAATTGCGGATAAAGGTCTTTCCAGGCCACGCCGTCATAGCCCAGCACAATATCTCCCGGTACCAGACCCAGAGGGTGATTGACAACCGCCTTATACACCAATAACGAACTATCCAGAGTTACTGTCAGGCCCGCCCCGAAGTGATTGTTTTCAAGCCAGGTACCCAGTTTCATCAGCGGCACACCCGGCAAAAGTTGGGTTTCCGAAACGCCGGAGTCATTAGTAAAGCTATGCATTTCTCTCAAAGCCAGGGAGGCGTGACTGATGATGGCCGCCAAATCATCCATCGAATGGACTGAATCAACGTGGAACCCGGTTACGGGCTGCTCCAAGATCAGTCCTGGGTGCAAACACTGTTACGCCGAGCGGATGGCGAAACGCTTGAAAGCAATGGGCCAGCATTCTTATCGAAACGAGTTCGAGGTCACCATTCAAAGGCATACTCTTG
>JADFLZ010000455.1 GCA_022564135.1 Candidatus Zixiibacteriota bacterium | reverse complement strand
ATTATTTATCAGTGGGGAATTGGTTCGATCTCTACCTAAAACTTGAATTTGACAAGTTTCTAATTGATGTGTCCAAAGTAGTTTCTGACAAGAAGTTGCGAAATTCGTCCAATATGGGGAGTTTATGTATTATTTTTATTCTTCGCTGGCACGCTCGAGTATAATGTCCACACCGCTTACGATAGTACCGTCACCTTCAATGACAACCTGGCGGTCCTGTGGAGACTCAAGGTTCAAGCGCTTTATTTGCTCTGGTGAAACCCGCACTAGATAGCTGCCGGGTGGTACCATCGTGAACAGATAAAAGCCGTCAAAAGCGCTCTTTGTTTGCATTACAATTTCACCTTCCCTATTGACGAGTTCGAGCATCACGTTTGAGACGACCTTCACGGCTGTGTCCCGCTGCAGATAAACTATCCCATCAACTTCGCCGGTAATAATGACAGGGAACTCAAGTGAAATCGATTTTCCGGGGCGAGGAACAATAGTCACCCCTTTATTGACTGGAATCCAAAAAGGATCTTCGAGACTGCCAATGTCAATGGTGATGGCGGTCGGGCGGTAGCTGGACAGGTTGGGGATATAGGCAATGCCTTTTTTGTCAGTCGCTTTTGATGTTCTGCCGCTGTGCTGGATCCGCACACCCTCAAGTGGCTCGTCATAGAGGTCAAAAACTCCATCAAGGTTCTTATCGAGAAACACGCGTGCCGACAGAGCCCCGTTATTTCCCATTCGGCGGGAACTCAAATGCAGACGGTGGCTTCTGGGTTTCAAACCCAGACTGAACGAGATTGCCAACTGAACCGAATAATTTGAATTATCCAGGTATCTTCCTTGCAGACCAATTAAGAAAGCATCAAAAGTGCGGCTGATTCCTGCTGAATAATTTGTCCAGCGTCCAATCAACAAATTCCGACTTACCGCCATGCGGCCGCTGAAGTTCCGCGGTATCTTATAGTCAGCAGTGAATGAAATAAAATTGAAGCTATGATTTGGAGGCGGGTCGTAACTTAATTGCGCACGCAGCGAAAATCTTTTCAACTGTCTGCTAAATAAAAGAAAAGCATTTACGCGCCTGAAAAACGGCGAAGTCCCTCCCTGGGTAATTGACGCCCGCAGAGTATGTGTAATCGAAATTCTGCTGAAATACATCGAAAGCCGGTTCAGCAAATCCGCCTTCCTGCGACCGGACTCCCGCCTTTCAAGCAGTCCTGAAAAACTGAAGGGCAGGCGCGGCAGCGGCCAGAATGTTACGGCTCCGTCCAGCCGGACACGTGTCAGACTTTCGACCGGATCGCTTTCGTTTCTGATTCGTTCGCTGGTGAAATCAAAAAATTGTCCATGTTCGGCAAAAATATTGTTTCCCAGCAAGTTAAAGCGAGTTGCAAATTGCAGGGCCGTGCCTCCTTTAATTTCCTTAGCGACGTCCAGTCGGGAAAATGTTCCCAGGACAGAAGTACGCAGCCCCAGACTCGCGAAGTGACGGCGACCATCTGCGAAAGGCAGACTGACGCCGGCAACAGCAATAGTAAGCCTCTGCCCCAGCCCTCTTTCAAATTCAGCCGTGTACCGCTCTTCTCCTATAAGTCCCGGTCTAACTACAAACTGTTCCGAACGAAACAGGTACTGGTCCTGCCGGCTGAAACCAAAGCGGTAATTGTGCTGTCGGGGTTTAACCATGCCGGTACCGAATCGAAAACTTTTTACCTCTTCTCGTTTTTGTCCCTGCGGACCGTAAAAAATTAATCGCAGAATATTAATCCCGTAAAGAAGCGGCACATCGGTAAATTCATAGCGTCCATCGGCTCGAGAGTCCTGAAAGTCGAGCAAAACTTCGTTGCGATAAAGTTCCACTACCCAGTCCCGCAGAAGCTCCCCCTGCAGGGTGGTGCGATCAAATTCGCTGGGACGCGCCAAGGGGAAATTCGAAATCTCTACGCCCAATCCGGCCCGACTGTTTGAGATTAATGGTATCTGGGGACTGAAGATGTCACCTATGCGAAATGACTGCGCCCGCAGCGGTCCCAGCAAATTTCCGTAAGGGTCAGATCGCCCCAGTGTCAGCCTGACATCGGTCAGCGAGTCCTCGTCTATTCCCGCCACAAAGAGCACCGAATTCATAAAAAGAATATCACCGCTGACGAGTCCGTTATATCTGGCCTCGCGGCCGCCTGTCTCGGGGCTGCGATTAATAAGGTTTAAGCTGGCATCAATAAAAGGCAGGTCGAAAAAACTGTAAGACGCGTTGGCTCTGGGGTAGTCAGAAGCGACTCTGCCCCTGCGATTCAGCCGCTCTCTGATTTTTTCGCGCTCAAGTCGCAACTCCAGAGGCAGCGGTTCCCGAGAGGTTACTTTGCCAACTAATTGGGAAAGTTCTATCCCCAT
>JADFLZ010000055.1 GCA_022564135.1 Candidatus Zixiibacteriota bacterium | reverse complement strand
CTAAAAGCAGGCCGTTTACTCCGATTCTTTTCAAGGCAGACAAATATGCTCCGCATTTTAATTTATTACCGATATCATCAGCCAGAGTACGAATGTAGGTTCCCTTTGAACAGGAGACCCGAATTGTCAGACGAGGTTTATTGTAAGAAATTACTTCCAGTTCTGATATTGTAACCTGTCTTTCCGGTCTTTCCACTTCTTTTCCTGCTCTGGCGAGTTCATATAAATGTTTACCGTTGATCCTGATAGCGGAATAGGCCGGCACTTTTTGAGTGAAAGTGCCCCTGAATTCATCTAATATCTCTGAGAACTCTTCGGCAGAAAAATCCGGTGCAGCCTCAGGCATGTCACTTGTGATTTCGCCTTCACTGTCATAGGTAGTCGAACTTTTGCCCAGATAGATTTCGGCCTCATAGGATTTGTCGAAGTTTGAGAGATACTGAACAATCTTGGTGGCACTGCCAATGCAGATGACCAGCAGCCCTTCGGCCTGCGGGTCGAGTGTGCCGGTATGGCCGACCCGTTTCTGTCCGATAATATTGCGGACGTTCATAATCTCGTCATGGCTGGTAATGCCCGGCTGTTTATTGAGCAGGAGAATACCGCTATATGGAGTGGAACTAGTCTTCAACTTGAAACTCTTTTAATTTTTGTAGAAATTCTTTTTTTGCTTCTGTCATAGGCTTATCAATCGAACAGCCTGCGGCACAAATATGCCCGCCGCCTCCGAATTCCGCAGCAAGCTTGGCCACGTTCGGATTACCGCGCGAGCGAAGAGAAATACGAGTGATGCCTCCGCTTCGTTCTTTAAACGTTACTCCGAGTTTCACGCCTTTGCCATACAAACTGTACTCGGCAATGCCTTCAGTTTCGGCTTCGCTATATTCTTCAGATTCCAGTATTTCATTAGTAAGCGACAACAGGCAGGTTTTGCCATTATCAATAAATTCGGCATTGCTCAGGACATTGCCTATCAGCTTGATGGTAGCAGGCTGCAGATCATAAAAAACTTTGTCGCAAATATCTCTGGGATTAGCGCCGGCCTCAATCAATTTTCCGGCTATCTCCATTGTTCTGCCCGAAGTTGATTCATACCTGAATCTTCCGGTATCTGTCAGGATGGCCGTAAAAAGCAGAACAGCTGTCTCTTCATCTATCTGGTAGCGAAAAGACTCAAATAACTCATAGACCATTTCGCCGACCGATGAAGCATCTTTGTCAATCCATTTGACCTGCCCATAGTTATCGTTGTCCTGATGATGGTCAATATTGATAATTTTGATATCGTCGCTGAGGCTGCTGATAATATCCCCGGCTCGTGAGAGTTTTGGGCATTCAAGCGCTATGACAGTATCAATGTCCAGGCTGTTTTTGATATCATCAATAGGCCGGATCTGCTCAATTCCGGGCAGGAACTGATATCTCTCGGGAATGGCTTCTTCCCTGACCAGCGTCACCTCTTTGCCCAGACTTTTCAGATAGGCTGCAAAGGCCAGCTGTGTACCCAGGGCGTCGCCATCGGGATTGATATGCGAAACGACCAAGAGTTTTTTGGCGCTCTCAATAAGCAGGCCTATTTCTTTAAATGGCCTGTTAGTCTCAATTTCTAAACTATCAGTTTTGTAAATCGTCTTTGACTTCATTTAGTAGTTGCTCGATTCTGAGACCTGCTTCAATTGAAGGATCGAATTTAAACGAGAACTCCGGAATATGTTTTATGTTCAATGGAGAACCGACCAAACTTCTGAATCTGCGGCATTCTCTTTGAAAATAGACTTCAAGTTTTTCTTTTTCTTCGGGTTTTCCCAGAAAAGAATAATAGACGGTGGCGTAGCGCAAATCATCTGTAAGACTGACCTTTGTAAAGGTTATCAAGCCTTTGAATCGATCGCTTACGATATCGCCTATGGCCGCGGGCAGGTCTCTGAGAATCTGCTCTCCAAGTCTGGTGGAACGTTTGAACTGTCTCATAATCAGTAAGTCTCAGCAGTAAGTTTCATTAATAAGTTTCGATCGTGTAATCCAATAAAACGGCGTCTCTGGATAGTTCAAGCTGACTGACTACTTTTGATAAAACAGAATTACCAAAGGCAGAATCATTGGTCACGATAGCTGCTCCGATAACAGCTGTCCGGTGAAAGTCCTGCTCGGCTACTTCGGATATAGAAATATTAAATTTGTTTCTTAAACGCGCCATGATAGATTTTATTATTCTTCTTTTCTCTTTGAGTGAATTAACACCGGGTAAATCCAGTTTTACTTTCAGGGTGACAGTGATCAAAGCTATGCATTATCTTGGTGCTATTGCAGAGTTCTGGCAGTTTCCACAATTTTATAGGCCTCGATAGAGTCTCCGACTTTTATATCATTGTATCCTTCAATGCCTATACCGCACTCAAAACCTTCTTTTACTTCTTTAGCATCATCTTTGAATCTTCGAAGTGAGCCAACTACGCCGTCATATATGATTTGTCCGTCTCTGACAAGTTTGACCTTGTCCTTACGGGTAATTCGTCCGTCTCTGACAAAGCATCCTGCGATTAATCCCAGTTTGGGGACTTTGAACAATTCACGGACTTCTGCTGCGCCGACAAATTCTTCAGATATTTCAGGCGAAAGCATTCCGGAAAGGGCTTCTTTTACTTCTTTTTCCGCTTCATAAATTATGTCATAGTGTTTAATTTCAATAGATTCTTTCTTAGCCAGGTCTCTGGCACGGGCGTCGGGAACGACGTTAAAGCCGATAATAATGGCGTCCGATGCAGCCGCCAGCAGAACATCTGATTCTATAATAGGACCAACACCGCTATGAATGATGTTTGTGCGGACTTCTTCAGTTTCAAGTTTACCCAGAGTGTCTGAAAGCACTTCTACTGAGCCGTCAACATCTGCTTTGATAATCAGTTTTAGTTCTTTAATCGCACCTTCTTTGATTCTGTCAAAAACTCGATCGAGGGTAAGACGTCCGTGGGTCCGGCGGGATTCTTGCTCACGTTTTACCTGACCGCGCTTAAGAGCCAGTTCCTTAGCTTCCTGGTCAGTTTGAACCGCATAGAAACTGTCACCTGCCTGCGGAGTTCCGTTGAGACCTGTTATCTGAACCGGCATTGACGGTCCTACTTCTTTTAAGGCGACATCTTTATCGCTGACAATGGTTCTGATACGGCCATAGTTGATACCTGAGATAATAGGTTCACCTATTCTGCAGGTGCCTCGCTGTATCAAAATCGTAGCAACCGCACCCTTGCCTCTTTCAAGACGGGAGTCGACTACCACTCCCTGAGCTCTTATATTCGGGTCAGCTTTGAGATCCAGCATTTCTGCCTGCAGAAGAACCAGCTCAAGGAGTTTTTCAACGCCATCCCCGGTTTTGGCAGAAACTTCCACCATGATTGTCTTGCCGCCCCATTCTTCGGAGACCAGATTATGCTCCGACAATTTTGAGCGGACATTGTCAATATTTGCGGTCGGTTTATCAATTTTATTGATGGCCACGATTATGGGAACATTCGCAGCACGGGCATGGTCAATAGCTTCTACAGTCTGAGGCTGAACGCCGTCATCGGCGGCAACTACCAGGACAACAATATCCGTAATCTGTGAGCCTCTGGCCCTCATAGCGGTGAATGCTTCATGCCCGGGAGTATCAATAAAAGTAATTATTTTTTCCTGGAAAGTTACGGTATAAGCCCCAATGTGCTGAGTAATAGAGCCGGCTTCTTTATCAACAACATTTGATTTCCGGATATAATCCAAAAGCGAAGTTTTGCCGTGATCCACATGTCCCATTACTGTAACTATGGGTGCTCTGTAGACAGCATTTTCTAGATTTTCTTCTTCTTTTACTTCTTCGCCAACTTCACTTACCAGCTTAGTCTCAAAATCAAACTCTGCCGCAATTGTTTCTATCGCATCAAGGTCAAGTCGCTGGTTGATGGTAGCCATCATGCCCAATTCAAAAAGTTTAGCAATAAGCTCTGCCGCTTTGCGGTCCATTGTTCGGGCCAGCTCAGCAACGGTCATAAATTCATTGACTTCAATTACGTTACTTGGACCGGAGTCAGCGTCGTCACCGTCCCCCCCGCCTTTCTTATATTTTCGTTTAACTTTGCCGGAGGTGAGCTTAGCCAGAGTTGTTTTGAAAGTTTTGGCGACTTCTTCCTGATTGACCGGTATTTTGTCTCTCTTTTTGCGCTTATCTTTTTTCTTGGGTTTTTTATCAATTACTTTAAGCAGCGCCTTTTGCTTGATTGGCGCCGGAGTCGTTTTTTCAGCTTCAACTTTAGTCTGCTGTATCTGTATCTGTTTTTTGGCTATACTCTGTGTAACCTGCGCCCGATGCTCCATCTCCTTTTTGGCTTTTTCCTTTTCCTGAGCATAGCGATCGTTTATGGCCCTGATCATATCGATTGTTGCCAGAGACATATGTGACTTTGGCTCAAACCCGGACTCTTTCAATATTTTTAACAGAGCATGAGAAGAAACCTTGTGTTCTTTAGCTAATTCAAATATTCTTTTTTCTTCAACAGCCATTCTTAAACCTTTTCACCGGTGTCTTCTTCTGTTTTGTCATCTGTATCTTTTTCTTCGTTCTCTTCTTTTTTGTCTTCGTCTTCGTCTGCTTCTACTTCAGGCTGCTCAGCTTTCTGGACATCGTCTTCTTCCGTGACATAATCATCGTCATCCTCAAATACATCACCAACAGAGAGCTTGTCTTTGTCTTTAGCGCTGAGTCCTTTTTGGGCTTCTCTTTCGGCCTCTTTTTTCTTGCGGTATTCTTCCTCAAGCACTTCTACCAATTCCTTGGAGCGTTCAATAAGTGTCTCAGCTGTTTTTTGTCCAAGTCCTTCAATTTTGGTAAGAGTCTCGATTGAGCTTTCGGCAAGTTTCTGCACAGTAGCTATGTTGGCTTCGCTTAGTCTCTCTTCAAGTTTAGGACCGACACCTTCTAATTGTCCCACAGGTGCCAGGAGTTCTGCTTCCATATGTTTAGAGATATCATACTCAACATCAGACATGATATTGACTTTCCAGCCTGTCAGTTTTGAGGCCAGTCTGGCGTTCTGACCGCTGCGGCCAATTGCCAGAGACAGTTTGTCTTCTTCGACTACCACTGTCATTTTTTGTTCCTCTTCGTTCAGCTCTATTGCCACCACATTGGCCGGAGCCAGAGCGCGGGTAACAAAAACTTCAGGATTAGAAGAATACGGTACAATATCGATCCGCTCGTTGTTTAGCTCACGGACGATAGACTGCACTCTGACGCCCTTAATGCCGACACAGGCGCCGACCGGGTCGATTCTTTCGTCTGAGGAATAGACGGCGACTTTCGTGCGTTCTCCCGGTTCGCGGGCGATAGTTCTGATTTCAATTATCTTTTCAAAAATCTCCGGTACTTCAAGTGCGAAAAGCGCCCGAACAAATTCGTTGTTAACACGAGACAGAATAATTTGAGGTCCGCGCGAGGCTTTCTGAACATCAATTATCAGCGCCCTGACTCTGTCGCCCTGGCGGAATTTTTCTCTGGGAATCTGTTCCTTGATAGGCAGCAGCGACTCACCCCGGCCAAGATTAACTATGACATTTCCTTTGTCGACTTGCTGTACTACGCCTGCGATGAGTGTGCCAATTTTATCAATATACTCGTCGTAAATTCTGTCGCGCTCTTTTTCGCGAACCTTCTGAACCAATATCTGTTTGGCCGAAGCAATAGCGTTTCTGCCGAACTCAGCTTCGTAGTCTATGTAAATATCTACTTCGTCGCCAAGGTCTGCCGAAGAATCAATCTCTCTGGCTTCTTCTATCGAAATCTCTACATCTGATTCGTTAACTTCGTTGGTGACCCGCTTGGTGGCCATCATTAGTAACTCATTAGTTTTGCGGTCAAACTTAAAAGAGATATTATCAGTATTGGCGTATTTTTTCTTTGCCGCCGCCAGCAGGGACTCTTCCAGCGTTTCAATAACCGCTTCAAGTTCGATATTTTTTTCGCGAGCGATCATTGTCATCGCTTCAAGCATGTCAAATGCCATTCTTAATCATCTCCTAATAGACTATTTTAGCCTTTTCAATATTTGTCAGTTCTTCTGTAAACGACCCGTTTTCGTTTTCGAAAACTATTTTACTGTCACTGACCGAAACTATTTTAGCCCTGACAGCAGGGCGACTTCTTTTTGCAAAATTCAGCTTCACTGTTTCGCCTATGCGATACTTATAATCCACAACTTTACTTAAAGGACGGTCCAGGCCCGGCGAAGAAATCTCCAATGTATAACCGTTTACAAACAAATCAGTTCCATCAATTACGGCGCCAACAAGAGAAGAAAGAGAGGCACATTTTCCTAATGTCACTCCGTTTTCGCAATAAATGAAAAGTCGCACAGTAGAACCTCTCTTGTATTGCGAAATTACCAAATCAGCCAGTTCACAACCTTCGCTATGAAGCGGCTTTTCGATAACATTTCTTACAGCTTCTTTGAGCCTATCATTAATGCTAACCATTTCAGCCAGACCCTAATAAAAAAGTGGGCATAATACCCACTTGAACCTGTAATAATAGCAGCCAAGTCGTTGCAAAGCAACAAATTTCTTGGCTAATTCACTTTTTCAGCAAGTTTTTGGACGGCCTCTAATACCTTATCAAGATCGACCAGTTCCATATCGGCTTCGGACCTGGCTTTTAGCTCTACCTTGTTGTCTTTGAGAGACTTATCCCCTATGGTGATGCGAATTGGTAATCCGATCAAATCAGCGTCGTTAAATTTCACCCCCGGGCGGTCATTTCTGTCGTCATAAAGCACCTCAATACCGGCTTCCCGCAGGTCTTCATATATTTTATCTGCTGCTTTTACCTGCTCCGGGCTATCCATTTTGAGCGGAATTAATTGAACCAGATACGGA
Source organism: Candidatus Zixiibacteriota bacterium (assembly GCA_022564135.1). Lineage (GTDB taxonomy): Bacteria > Zixibacteria > MSB-5A5 > GN15 > FEB-12 > JACZWU01. The sequence goes on along the minus strand of JADFLZ010000055.1, from coordinate 2,471 downwards.
GCAATATTCTTAGGCCAGATTATACCTTTATCGTCACAATATCTCTCAAGTGCTGCTTGAGGTGTTCTGGTTATACCTATGCCGTATGAGCCCATAAGAAGCAGCTGTTCTTTGCCGCCTGAGTCCAGGAACTTGGCTCCTAATGCTTCGGAATACTTGGTGCCCAGCATAAAGGTATTACCCAGCTCGATGCCTCGTTTGGTGGAAAGTTTGCCCTCACAATTAGGGCAGTTGTCCCCGTTAGTGGCACTGGTAATATCGCTGATATGTGACGCTTCGAAATCGCGGCCCAGATTGACATTTTTGATATGCTTCTCATTGGCATTAGCACCAACAATGAAATTCTTAGATTTAGAAACCAGAGTATCGACGTAGATTTTCACATCTGAAAGTCCGACCGGCCCGGCAAAACCTACCGGCGCTTTGGTTAGCTCTTCAACTTCAGCGGCACTGGCCATTCTTAAAACAGCAGCGCCAGTAGCGTTCTTGAATTTGAATTCATTTAATTCCCTGTCGCCTCTAACTAAGGCCGCCACCGGTTTATCATCAGCAATGTAAAGCAAAGTTTTGACTAACTTTCGCGGCTCTACTTTCAAAAATTTGCTGACATCTTCAATCGTAGCCGCACCCGGAGTGTCGACCGTTTCCATGACCAGTTCAGCTGATTCGGCATTAATCTCGGCAGAGTCTTTAAACTCTGCTTTTTCGATATTAGCAGCATAGTCGCATTTATCGCAGAACATAATGGTCTGGTCACCGGCCTGGGTATCAACCAGCAGCATAAACTCATGAGCCGCTTCACCGCCCATAGCGCCGGTATCGGCTTCGACTTTTACTACCTCAAGTCCGGCTCGTTTGAAAATGGCGTAGTAGGCCTCGACCATTTTCTGGTATGATTTTTTGAAAGATTCCTGGTTGGCATCAAAAGTATAGGCGTCTTTCATCAAAAATTCGCGTCCGCGCATAAGTCCGAATCTCGGGCGGATTTCGTCCCGGAATTTTACCTGTATTTGATAAAGATTTAGCGGCAGCTGCCGGTAGCTTTTAATCTCGCCTGCTACCAGAGTGGTGATTGTCTCTTCGTGGGTGCCGCACATGACAAATTCTTTCTCATGACGGTCATGCATGGTCATCAGGTCTTTGCCGGCGACCTCATAGCGGCCGGATTTTTGCCAGATATCGGCCGGACAAAGGACAGGCATAGTTATTTCCAGAGCGCCGGCTGCGTCCATTTCTTCGCGGACAATTTGTGCAAATTTTTCGATAACACGCTGCATCAGGGGCAGATAGATATAAACCCCCGAAGCCAGCCTTCGGATATAGCCGCCACGCAAAAGCAGCTGATGTGAGATCAGCTCGGCATCGGCCTGTTTTTCACGCAGGGTCGGTATGTAAGTTTTTGTCCATTTCATATTGGCGGCTAAGTTATGTTATTTTATGAGTTTAATCAAATTATTTGTATTATATGTCATTCCCGCGTTTGAATCCCGAGCGATGCCTCGGGGAAGGCGGGAATCCAGTAGGTCAGAACCTCATGTACACATGATGGTCCTGACAATCCCTCCGAAGAATCTAAATAAGTAATTGATAAAGCTCATATTTTGCAGTATCTAATCTCGTCAGCCTTACATCCTTTCAGCTGGTTTCAATACATCGCCAGTGAAAAGCTGACAACGTCAGGCCCCCGTGGTGTAACGGATAACGCGTCGGCCTCCGAAGCCGGATATTCAGGTTCGATTCCTGACGGGGGTATTTTGTAATTATGAAAGAATTGGGAAATAGGTTGAAACGAATCGCCCAACCCCTTGGGGTTGATACGATAAATGTTTAGTTCCCCCAACCTGGATTTCGAGCCGTAGATAGCAATTGAAAACGAGAATTTAAACACTTGAATCTTAATTAGCATGGTTCCTTTTCGTATTATAGTTGGCAGTAATGTGGTGTTCTCAATTAACCTTGATTCTCCTTGCCCTTGTGGCAGTACGTTGCCCAGTTCAGATTGCTGCTGGATAGGTTCGAAATTTCACAAAAAATCCGCTAAACTTACACCAAAACCTCCTAGAACGAATCATTCATTGACAAGATGTTATGCATCGGATCTTGCGGACTGTAGTACAAAAATTTCGCGGGAGCATTTTATTTCTAGGTCCTTGCTTCAATTTCTTAATAGTAATAACAATTTGCTGGTAAGCGGCTTCCCTTGGGTAGATAGTGAAGACAAGTCGTTGCCACCGAGTGCTCTGGCTTCGAAAATACTGTGCGACCGACACAATTCATCGCTATCCCCATTAGATAGTATTGCTGTGCGTATATTCAATGCGTTTGATGAAAGAGGTGCAGCTGAAAGCAGTCAAAAATTGCTTTATCTTTTCAACGGTCATGACTTAGAAAGGTGGCTCCTTAAAATTCTCTGTGGCTTTGCATATTCGGGAAGTCTAAAGTTAGACTTTAATCGAGATACATCGATTCCA
>JADFLZ010000054.1 GCA_022564135.1 Candidatus Zixiibacteriota bacterium | reverse complement strand
TCCCTTGTGGGACGATTTCCGCGAGGCCATTAAAGTTCCCATTGCAGATTTATGGAACTCGGGCGGCCGGGCGGCGGCGACTTTGACAGCCGCAGCATTTTTGGAAAACTTTATCGGCAATCATCCCTGGGCGCATATAGATATCGCTTATCTGGATGCCGAGCCGAAGGGGAGTGAGTATACTCCCAAAGGTCCGACCGGTTTTGGAACCCGTCTTTTGGTAGAGATGCTCAGTAATTGGCGCAGCAACTAGAAACTCAAGCTCAAAACTAGAAATAGCCTGACTGGTGTTTAACCGGTCCCCATATTGGACTATTCTAGAACCTTTTGGGCCGGTAGTGCAGTATCTTTGCAGGGCCAGTTGAATATACTAACTCTAAAACTAGAGCGAAATACGGGGGGCAGCTCAGCGTCGCCTGTAAACATTTTTCTTCTTACCTTGGTTGATGTATTCGCGTATATTATGATAGACCGGCAGGTGCTGAGAGTGAGGCACGCTCGACAGGGCACGAAAAGGAACAATTAGTGTCAACTGTGACCTCAGTTGAGATCATGGGGGGACTGAAAGTAGGCCTTCTAAGTTATCAGGACTATGTGAGAGATGAGAGCTTGTCTATGAAAGAGACCCGTGCAGACCAGGAGTATTCCACCAGTTTTTTTCGCTTTCTCTCCACCAAATCACAATTCAAGCTCTTTACGGCTGTCTTCTTCTCCTTCGCCCCGGTAGCCCTCCTTTCAATATCGAGTTTTGCCGAACAGCGTCCCTGGTACGAAATTCTGCTATTGATGGTGAGCGCTGGGCTATTTGCCGTGGGATGGGCGTTCTCATTCTTACGTAACCTCAGGTTCTTGATTTTCGTTATACCAACACACGTTATGTTTTTGGGGCTCGTGGGCTACCTATCTTCACATGATATTATTCAGATAAGAGGGAGTATTGAAGGGATGGGATGCGTCTTGCTAATTGCGCTGGGTTACTTCTTTTTCATCAATTTTATCAACAGTGAAGGCGCCAAGAGCTTGAGGCTGCAGACGGAAATTGGATTAGCCAGGCAGATCCACTCGAACCTGGTTCCGGCCATTGCCCGAACCACCCAGCAATTGGAACTGTTCGGCAAGTCAATTCCCAGCAGTGAAGTTGGAGGCGATTTGCTGGACGTCTTTGAGGATCATGGAAAGCTCGGACTCTATATTGCGGATGTCTCCGGTCACGGGGTACAGGCTGGGGTACTTATGGGCATGGTGAAGAGCGCTATGCGAATGAGACTCCTCAACTCCAGCGATCTGGGTTCTCTGCTCAACGACCTGAATCAGGTGGTATTTCAGGTGAAAAGACCGGAGATGTTTGTCACCTTTGCCTGTCTCCAGTTTGATGGCTCCTCTTCGGCACAATACACACTCGCGGGGCATCTGCCCATTCTGCACCACCAGAGCGCAAGTGGAACGCTACATAGGCTAGACAGGCCCCACCCTCCCTTAGGAGTGTTGGCGGAGCAAACCTATGGTTCGCAGACGGTACAGTTTTCACCGGGCGATCTTTTCATATTGCTAACGGATGGACTGACGGAAGTCTGGGATAGTGCCGACCAAGAATTCGGTGCCGAGCGGATCGAAGCACTGATAATCGAGAACGCAGACAAGCCCCTGCCTCAACTCTACAGGACAATCATTGATGCAGTTCAGCGTCATGGTACACAGATGGACGACCAAACCCTGCTGCTGGCACGTGTCCAGTAGACGTCTTCATAAGAATATAGTATGAATAACCTGACCCCGGTTATTGTTCCACTTTTTATTTTAGTCCTATAACAATCCTTGTTAAGTTATATGTTGGTTGAAACGCTTCCCGTGCGGGCGGAAGTCCAGTGAGCTATGTGGTTGTCTGGTAATTCCGGAGGTCGCGCGGCGGCGACATTGACAGCTGCAGCATTCTTAGAAAACTTCATTGGCAATCACCCTTGGGCGCATATTGATATCGCTTATCTGGATGCCGAGCCGAAGGGGAGTGAGTATACTCCCAAAGGTCCGACCGGTTTCGGAACCCGTCTTCTGGTAGAAATGCTCAGCAACTGGCGCAGCAATTAGAATCTTAAACGTAAAACCAAAAAAAGCCTGACCGGTGTTTAACCGGTTCTCCGATCGGGCTATTATAAAACTCTTGGACCGGTAGTGCAATACCTTCACAGGGCCAGTCAAATATACTAACTTTCAAACTGGACCGTAATATGGGAGGCTGGTCAGTCTTCAACAGGCATTTGGACTGGACCGATGCCCTCAATGTTAGTAACTGGTAAAAGTTTTTGAAGCACGGTGTCATATTCTGTGGTGTCCGAGTATCTGATCTCGTAGTACACTGACAAGTCTGAGATAATATGCCACTTAACACGTATAGAATCCCAGAATAGAGTGTCAGCAGGAACGCGATTAGGAAACATTTTTATTAGCTCATAGACATTAATATCCTTCAGAGCATCCTGCAACTCTACGGAGTTAATTGAGACACTATCCATCTGAGATTCATCTGTTAAAGCAACTTTTGACCAATCTGATCGCACGATAGAATCTACCTTCAGGTCACCAATGAAACGCCAGGCAGGAAATTGAGACTCGCAGTTGGGGCAATCAGAAGTGTCAAAAACAAGCCCATTAATTCCAAGTTTTATTGCAATAAGAGATTGGTCAGCCTGAAAAAAAGCTCTTCCATCAACAATCATGTCAGTTGAATCAGCCCTTGCAGTTTTTGGTAGATAGGCCAGCGAAAAAGTCAATATCACTACTGCAACAATCCTCATTTTGGCATACATTTTCTGACCTGCCCTCGATTATTGTACCACTTTTTAAGTTAGTCCTATAGCTATTCTCGTCAAGTCATTTGTTGGTTGAAACGCTTCTGGTGCTGGCGGTTGATAGCCCAGTGAGTTATACGCGGGGAACATGGGATTCGAACTGCAAAACAATTATTCAGTTTTTGGAAATCCTATTAACTGTGTCTACCAATAAAACATAGAATATCAGAGATTTAGGGGGTTGAATACTTCGAAATGTCAGAATGCAAGGTTCCATATTACAGATTTAGTTCGATTTTTCTTCCCCGGGGGGTGGTCTCTCGCTTCTAAAACGACAGCTTAATCACAGCATCAGCCAGATGATCCAGAGCCATGTGCGCATATATCTAGGCATATTACGATTCGTACTATGTCTGTTATTGTCCTAATTTTTGACCGCTTAAGCTATCAACACATATCTACCGATAAGTATATAATATGCAGGGGACGGAATTAGCATCGCCCCTTTTCATTTGATTAAACAAGAAGAATTGCAAGTGGCAACATTAATATTGTAGAGAATCGGATATGGACGAAAGAAGAAAATCCCCGAGAAAGAAAACTGACCACTTCATTGGAATCTATCAAAAGAAAACTGATGAATTCATTGGCAAATTGCTTGACTTGAGCACTAAGGGTATGATGATTTCAGCATTACGCTTGATGATTGCTAAAACCAAATACGATATTAGAATGCTTTTACCAATGCCTATTGGAGGGAAGTTCACGTTGACCTTTGAGGCTGAGTGTGTTTGGTGCTGTGAAAGCCCCGGTTCAGACAAGAAGTACAAGGCTGGCTTTAACTTCACTGATATCTACCTTGATCAGTTAGAAACCATCGAGTGCCTCCTTAACGATGCCCTCTTTCATGCTGAAGAAGAACAACCACGATTAACGTTAGTCAAGAAGTCGACTTAACTTACAACTCTAATCTAATTGCAACAGTCCCTCTTTACTAAAACGACAACTTATTCACAGCATCAGCCAGATGTTCTGGTGCTAAGTGGGCATATATCATCGTTGTTTCGATATCAGAATGACCCATTAACTTGGATACGGACGGAAGGTCGACGCCTTGCATCACTAATTGGCTGGCAAAGGTGTGTCGGAGAGTATGTACCTTGGTCAGGTTTTCTATTTCAGCAGCTTTGGCGATTTTTATCAATTCGTTGCGTAGCATATTATGTGAATTTGAATAGTGAGTAATTTCGAAAACGTAATCTTTACCCCTAACTTTTCCTTCGCTCTTCTTGAGTTTGGCTAAGACTTTGATTAATTCTTTGTTCATTGGTATCTGGCGCTCGCCTGTCTTGGGGTTCCAGCTTTCTTTGGCCCTGACCTGAACCACTTTTCTGTCGAAGTCTACATCTGCCCAGGTCAGGTATTCCAATTCAGCTTTTCTCATCCCCGTACTTAGAAATGTAAAGTATACCGGATAAAGATATTTCGGGCAGGCATCAAGAAAGCGCTTGCACTCATCCTTGGTCAAAAACCTTGGTGTGCCAGAATCGTCCTCTTTCAGCCTTGTTACACCCTTTACAGGGTTGTCGGTCAGATAACCCCACTTGATTGCCAGATTGAAAATCAAGCGAAGAGTATCAAGTTCAAAATTAATCGTTCTTGATTTGGCCGCTTTGCTGTTAGTTCCATTTGTTACGACCATTCCCTTAACATGATCTGACGCTCCGTTTACGTTGGAATTCCTACGATAGCCTTTGTACTGATCCATTAGCTGCGCTGTTATCCCTGATAAGTACGATACTTTTTTTACGCTTAGCAGAAAGCCTTGAAAGTTGTCGATGACATTACCATATCGTTCCGTAGTCTTGGGACGATGGCTCGTATTTGAGTATTCAAGAAATAGCTCGAACAACTTATCGAGTGCAATATCGTTCTTGCTGAATCCAAATTGGTCACGCGCGATCTTGACTTCAGCATCCTTGAGAGCAAGCTCTGCTACTCTCTTCGATGGACCAACGCGTTTGCGTATTCGTCTTCCCTTCGACATTACATCGATATACCAATTCTTTCCTCTCTTATAAACAATTCCCATATTCCAGACATTCTATCGTCACAGGTTAGTCACAAGCAACATATCGGAAATATATAGAAAAGCTAAAGCGCTGTCAAGTAATAAGTTGAAGATTGTCGAGATAATCTAATGCCGAAGGGGGGACTCGAACCCCCACGTCCTTGCGGACACTGCGCCCTGAACGCAGCGCGTATACCAATTTCACCACTTCGGCATCTGCTAATAGGCCTGCAAACTATCGCCTTAACAGCCCCAAAGCAACAAAGTTTATTCTCTAACGGCCGGTATTAGTAAACTCTGCCAGCGGCCTCTATGAGGCTGCCCTAATCTGATTTTCTTAGCGAATAGCCCGGCAGCATAATTAAAATTACCATGAGCTTTGGAAACAGCTCGTCCGCAAACTATTATGTCCCACTTTTTCCAGCTGCTTGTGGAGACGGCCGGTACAAAATCGTAATTATGCATTACTCCCGTGCTGTCGAAGATATGAAGATAAATCTTATAGGCTTTTTTTAAATCCGCCCGGCTTAAATATGAAAACAAGAAATACAGACTATCAGCAGCTTCCACAATATATCCGGATAACATCGTGACGCTGTCTGAATACTTGTGTCCGTTTTCTGGAACTATCATTTCTGTCCACTGCGACCAGTCGGCACTCAGACGTTTTTCTGCCAGTCGCTGCCCCTCAATGCTTAAGTTGCCGATCAGTCCTCTTAGAGTCGTTAAAGTTTTCAGACTATCCAGCCTGCTCTGCACAGAATCAAACATAGCTAGATTATCGAGCTGCTCTTTTGGGTCTTCCACTTTGTATAAATGCGCACCCTGCTGCTTGGAAAACAAGTTGGAATCAGCAACAACCGACATATCGAATTTTAGATTTTTCAAGTAGGACCTGTTCGGATAATTGCTCAATGAGGCCTGGCAGACAAACTTGCCATCGCGTTTAAACGGCATAAAATAATCGACCCTGTCAAATTTATTGTAACGTAAAGCTATATTGAACAAGTACGGGTCTTTTATTAACTGTAAATGATTAAGAAATAAATATCTGCCGAAATATCTTGAGGCCGGATGAGCATAATGTTCATTGGTATTCAAAAACGAGTAGACGGGATAGAATGAGGGAACTGCCGGATCACCCAGCAAAAACAGATCTCCGCTTCTGTCTTTCATCTCTTCTTTATTTGTATTCCAGGTGGGCACCGAACTTCTGGCTTTCTTGGCCCCGTCTGATCTTGCAATCCCATTAACATTATTTAAGAGAAGCAACAGGAAAACAGACATAGCAGCGAATGAGATGATAGATTTTTTCCTGCCTATTCTGTCGCGCCTGCAAAATGCTGCTATCATCAACCCGATTATCGGAGCGGCCAGCTGGACAAAAAAGATGTTTGTGGATTTAGTAATGTTAAGAGAAATTCCCATAGCGCCTGATACAGAACCGACCAGATGAAAAATGATGACACTTGCTGCAAATAAGGCCAGGCCGCGATTCAAACGTTTGTTTAAACGCCTGAGCAGATAAATGATTCCTGCCAGCAAAATGATGCCGGTGAACGAGAACTGCAAAAACTGAAAACTAATACCCGGATAGCCAATATGATACCAGCCGCCGCGACTTCGGTCAGCGCCGTTTGATATTATCGAAATCAACAGCGGCAGCCAGTAGACGGCGCTAAATATAGCAGCCAGCCCCAGGACGATGGCCGTGTTCTTAATATCCGGCCATTTAATCTGACTCTTAGACATAAGCCACTTCTCGGAAATTAACTTTAGCAAAACGTAAAAGAAACCAATTGCAAATACATAGAAATAGGTTAGGAATATCAGTGCTCCGATAATTCCGCCTGTTATGTAATATTTAGCCGTCTTGGGCTGGTCCTTGACCGGGTCAACGTAAATAAACCACCAGGGGATAAACAAGGCGTAGGCCAGGAACGTATGAGGCGAGAAAAACTGAGTGGCGTTGCTATAGTTGCAATACAGAAATGCTAAAAAAGTGATAATTACTGCCTGCACAGGTGAAACAATTTTACGCCAGAAGTAATATAGAATCACCGGGAAAAAAGCGAAAATCAGAATCTGTCCGATCTTGGCCATTTTGAAGGCTTCGATTGAAAATATCCTGGCAAATATAGCTTGTAAGTAATAGTACAAGGGCGGATAAAAGGCAGGTAAGTCTTTGTAGTAGAAATCCGAAAGTGAGAAAGATGTCATAAATTTAAGCACCATCGCCTGCCTGAATTTCTGATCCCCGCTGTAACCATACAAATAGTAAGCCGTACCGTCTAAGATCAGATTGTTGGCCACAATCAGATATAACGACAAATAGAGCAGACTAACCAGGGACTTGTTGGAAGTCGAGGAGGAACATTTCCAATATGTTATCAGCGCCAGAAAAAAAGCCAGCGACCAGGCATCGAGCCACATCAGGTCTGTAATGAGCAAATCTTCGCTGAATGTTTTTTGGGGATGCGAATAGGTTAATAGCAGAGCGCCGAAAATCAAATATATTATACCAAAGATTTTTTCCAGCGAAATCTCTGATAAAATTTTAGGTATGAACAATTTTCTCACAATATATTTCCTACAGCCAAAAACAATGAAATCGAAATGTAAGCAATAGATCTCATGAATTCAATTATATGTGCAGCCGTATACATTTGTGGAATAATCAGACTAAAGAAAAATACCAGATAACCCCAGTTTCGAAAGTTATACGGATTTGTCTTAAACAGATGCAATAGTGAAATCAGCATCACCGGAAAAGCCAAGGTCAGCATCCGGGACGAATCCCAGGCAATAAACATCTGCGTCCACACAAAAAAGAGAATCAAACATATTTCAATCAATGGTCTTATCATACGCTTGTTCCAGAAAGAAAGAACCGCGGCAAATACAAAAATCCACATCGCCTTAAAAACAGTAAAATAGCCCAGTCCCTGATAACCGTAAGACACATTAAAGTACGCCAAAGGATTTTCCAAAAGCGGTTCGAAATAGTATTCAAAGTCAAACGAGACCGGCCTGAAAGATGACACCCACATTCTGAACAAATAATAGAGGATAAATACCAGTCCATAGCCCAAAAGCATCTTGGCCCCTGTCCGAATTTTACTGTCAGCTTCTGAAACACCTAAGAAAATAAACCACGGCAGCAGAAAAAGTATTGACTCGCGGTTAAGCAGTCCCAGAAACAACAGAACATAGAAGGCCATCGAATTTGACCGCAGAATCCACATACCAAGAATTATCAAGTAGGTCGCAGAGTCACAATAGCCGCCATAGCAAATCGTCGTCAGAGTTACTAATGAAAAGGCGAATACTGCTGTCCCCAACAGTGCATCAGACGGGCTGGATAATTCTTTTCTAAAATAAAGAAAAGCGACAAATAGAAAAGTAAACGCCAGTATAAGATTCGTAACGATTATCAGCTGTCCTCTTAAGCCCAGTCCGTAACTAATCAAAGGCGTCAGAATTCTAAAACCAACTGCGTTTTCATTTTCAGAAAAGGGGTCGTTAGCAAGTTCTGCATAGGAAGTTCCCAGAACAACCGTCTGAACCGCCGGCCTGACATAGACAGCCGCCAGAATCAAAAGTAAGAAAGCAACAAGTAGAGCCGTCCCGTATATTCCAATTTTTCTCTCACATCTTAGCAATGTACTGTTAATCTTAGTGGCGTAATACATCTTTACAATCCATCATTTTAATCGATAATTTTGACGTGACCAACGCTAAACTTGTCATCACCATCACCGGCTTGTATAGCGATGATGTTGTAACCTGCGGAAGCGGCTGAGGAGTTAACTACTATGGTGTCTATGCGTAAGCCTCCTTCCGGAATTCTAATTGCTTCTAACAAACCTTGGAATACTGTAATGCTATCGTTGAGTAATTGAATTCGGTATACGTCGTTGTTATCAACGCTTATTTCTATAAGTTTACTATAACTGAGGCTATCTAAGAAAACCATTAAGCCTTTCGGGCCAAGTACAACATTTGATTTATCGTCCCACGTTGTACCTCTTGCTTTCGGCACACTTATTTCTCGGTAATCAATTTTTAAAGGATTATTTATGTATCCCTGGATCAGGTGATCATAACGCCCTATATTAAAATTCCAAATCTCTGACAAGCGATCACCGCTGAGAATGTCTCCAGTGGTCAATTTAAGTAATTTGCCATAATATTCTGAAAGTAATTCATCTTGAATGACGTTCTTTGAGCTGAGAATCGACTCGGAATAGCCTCTTGGGCTTATTCTCCCGAAGTGACCGATCCGCCATTGTCCTAGAAACTGTGTGGGCAATCGGCTGAGTAGCGGGTCGCACAAACCATGGAGATCGATGATATGAACTTGCGGTCCTGCTGCAAAACCAAACAATCCGACCGAATATATCTCCGTTAGTTTTGATCCGCTTTCCGCGAAAATCTTACCTGACATATACCAGCTGTGATTTTCGAATCCGTTTCTCAGCCCAACTTGTAATAAACCGGTTTTCCTGTAATAAAAAGCGCGCTCGTCTACAATGCCCTGAG
>JADFLZ010000454.1 GCA_022564135.1 Candidatus Zixiibacteriota bacterium | reverse complement strand
TCTTGTTTCGTATTTGAGGACCCCACCCTTCGGCTTCGCTCAGGACCTTGCCGCAAGCAGTGGGCGACCAAGATTGCCGCAAGCTGTGGGCCGCGCGACACTTCGACCCTTCGACTCCCTTGGAGGGACTAAAGTCCGCTCAGGGTGACGACTTGGGGCTGTCAGGAACATAAGGTTCCTGACCTACATTTTCTGAGTAGGTCGAAACTTCACGTACTCGGGATGGTTTCGACAATTTTCTGCCCTCTTTAGGCATGTTTTAGACTATTCGTTTTACTGACGATTTTATTTGATACAATTATCCATATCAACCATATTACTACCAATAAAACAAAAACATAGGGACTAAAGAAGATGAAAAAATTACTACTTATTTCGACATTAGCCATCCTGATGGTAGGCTTGAGCGGCTGCAGCAATCTGAGCCGCAAAGAAAAAGGTGCCATAATCGGCGCTACGGCCGGGGCGGTTGTAGGCGGCATTATCGGTAACGAAGCCGGCAATACTGCCGTCGGCGCTATAATTGGCGCGGCAGTCGGCGGAGCGGCCGGCGCTTATATCGGCAATTATATGGACAAGCAGGCGGCTGAAATTGAAAGAGACCTTGAGGGCGCCACCATCGAACGGGTCGGCGAAGGTATAAAAATTACTTTCAAATCCGGCATACTTTTCGATGTCGATAAATCTGCTCTCAAGCCGGAAGCCGAAGCAGAGCTGCACAAACTTGCTGTAATTTTGGCCAAATACGAAGATACCGAGATATTAGTCGAGGGTCACACCGATGCCACCGGCGGCGAAGAACATAATCGCGAATTGTCTATTCGTCGGGCTAATTCGGTCTCGACTCACCTGACGACACATAACGTAGCCGGCAACAGATTTACTGTCATGGGTTATGGGGAAAGTCAGCCGATAGCTGATAATGCCACAGTCGTTGGGCGTCAGAACAACCGCCGGGTGGAGTTGGCTATTTTTGCCAACGACAAACTCAAAAGCGTTGCCGAAAAACAAATCGACCAGGGATAAGTATTGATGTCCCTGTACGAGGTTTGCATTGTCTCGACTAATTAGTATATTATCATTTGAACGAGACAGGAGGTATTGTGAAAATCCGATTAACAGCAGTATCATTATTATTAATCATCTGCTTGGCATCATCAGCCGTTTTTTCCCAGAGTGAAATACTTGATAAGGGTGAGAGTGCAGTCAGTATTTTGGGCAGTTATGCCCAACGCGGCCAAGGGTCCATCTCCGGAGCTGCAGCTGCTGCGTCAATCCTGAGCATCTTTGATATTGGTTTCTCGTATTCTTCAATTGATCGGGGATCTAAAGCTAATGGAGTATTTGCTCAACTCCACTTAATTCGGGAATACAAGACGAGCGGGGAAATTCCGTTTAACTTAGCTCTGTTTGGTCAGATAACTAATGTTGAATCACTTACAAGTAAAACTTTCGGAGTATCGCTTTACAAAAAGTTAGGAAACTCAAGTAGCATTCTTGTGATACCAGCAATCTCACTTTCAAATACTTCTTATGAAGGAGGCAGAGATAACTCGGAAGCTATTGGCTTTGGATTAACGGTTAGTGGCAGAGTTGGTCAGGTGACCATAATGCATTTTACTACTTCATACACAGTGGTTGAAAGAAGAGATATCCTTGGCATTACGGCAGGTCTCACTGTTGCATTTTGGAAAAAGTAAGTGCGAAAAGAATCATTTTGAGAGTTTCTCAGAAATGACACCTGTGCAGACATGTAAAAGCCGTCAGGTGAGGACACCAGACGGCACCAAGACATAAATTTCACTCTCTTTACTTACTCAGACCTGTTACTTATACTAGAGCAAGCTCAATGTAGGGAGGTCGTAGATGAAGTTATCTAAAATTATTTTTATTTCCTGTGCGTTATTGCTAATATCTTCAGCTTCAGTAATTGCCCAGGGTAATCTATTAGATAAAGGAGAAAGCGGCAGCAGCCTGATTTACGGATATACCGACAGTGATAATGCTACGATAACTGAAGGCTCTTTTGTGGTTACCACTAAAGGGGTTGTTGATTTCGGAATTACTTTAGGTTCAATAGACCCGGATGGCTTTGGAGACAACCTGAAAATTTTCGGGCTCCATCTTGAACTGTTTCCAATACGAGAAAGCGCTAAATCCGGCATACCCATAAATTTATCCATCTTTGGCATCTGGACTAATCACGACCCGAATAATTCCAACAGCTACGGGCTGGGCGGCAGCTTATTCAAGAAATTCAACCTGGGAGAACGAGGCTATTTTGTGCCGACTTTTCGCCTGACAAAAGTGTGGCCTTTTAGTTTCGATAACGATCCTGTGAATGTTACGAGTTTTGAATTTCCTCTGGTATTAAAGATCACTTCAAAAGTAAGACTAAGTTTC
>JADFLZ010000453.1 GCA_022564135.1 Candidatus Zixiibacteriota bacterium | reverse complement strand
TCTGCTGATGAAAGCGCCCAGCCTTCGCTGATGGGGCTGGTTGGAGATGAAAACGGAAAGACTATTGACCCCGATACACATTGTTCGGCTTTATGTATATGGGCACCAGTTAAAGAATCCACATCATGAGTCACAAAAAAAGACAAGTTGCTTGAATCCGGGCTCAATATAGCCAGTCCAAATCCGCTTGCCCCTGTCCCGGTGCCGGCGCAAGCAGCGGCAAACTCGTCATCAAGAATGAAAGGAAACAGGGTCGGTTCAGTTGGTGGTGGAGGAGCCATAAATATGGTGTCAATCATACTAAATGGGTGGACATTACAAACATAAGGGAATGGACCCGGACCATCGCCGGCAGTAAAAACGACGTCAAAAGGTACTCCGGCAAGTATTCCTGAATCCCAAAACTTGGGTGAGCCGGCAGCAGAAGACGACGTATGAACTCCGGACACCAGAGACCACCTGACCGTGTCACCGGGATTGACAACTGTCTTAGCCGGTGAAAAAAAGAAACTTCCCACGTTAATATTGTGGATCGTAGCATTCAGCGGTCCGACCGTCAGCAGCACAATTAGTACTGTTAAGGCAAAAGTGAGGGTACTTCGAATTTGAGCTGTTTTTTTCATTTCCAACCCTTTCTTTTACATGTAAATTTGCAAAAATTACCAATCGAGTCGTGAGGTAGTACTCGTAGAATAAATTCATCTCCAAAATAGTTGATATTTAATTTTATGCAACACCAAAATTTGCAATATCCCGATATTTGCTCTCTATCAGGCCAAACAAGCTTTTTAAGGGCAAGAATCAGGCGCGGCTCCTCCTCTGTAAATTACGTCTATAAGGAAAGTTAGGTCGAGAATTGTAGATATCTGCCCGTCGTTATTAATATCCGCTTCTTCCGGACAGGATGAAGCCGGCCCGCCTCGAAAGATATCATCTACTAAGAATGTCAAATCCATTGCGTCAGCATTTATGCCATCCCCATTAAAATCTCCACGCAGCCCTATACAGCAGGGAGGGAGGAGGTAGGTGACAGATAATTCCGGCCAGCTGGTTTCAATTAGATTCTGTTTAGAGGCAAATCGCTTGGCAGTAAGTGTAGTGTCTTCACTACCTATCATTATCCAACCGAAGCTACTACCAGGATTGTCCAGCCAGTCCTGAACATCAGCAACCAATTGAGACGTTGAACCAAAATTATAAAAGGCAATCCCTCCGACTGTAGTCGAGGCACTGGCTGAGGAATTAAAGTCTCCACCGGCAGTGGTCCAAAAGGTTGAATTATAAAATCGGTGCAGCCAGGTAGCGTCATTAGTCGTGGCAAGGGCGCCCATTCCTTCCCCAAAAGCTGCTTTTGATGTCCCTTCGCCCCAATCGGCAGTAAGTTTATGCAAAGAGACAGTCTGATTTCCTGAAATAGTGCGGTTCATTGAAAGTGTCATAACGACCGATTGAATAGTCGCACCGGCAGGTATTTTACTGGCTATATTAAAGGCAATTAATCCACGTCTAACCTTAAAACCACCCCCTGCACCGGTTTGTCCGACAAAGAAGTGCTCGCCTAATCCATTACTTAAAGAATCAGGTACTGATTCATACAGGGTGTTGTCTTTGGCAGCACCAAGGTTGACTACTATGGGAGTGGTGTATTCTACTTTCAGAACGGGTCGATTAGCAGTTATTGGGTTTTGGCGTGAATCAAACCGCTTGGCGTTTCCGGAAACTGTCTCATCACCTAACAGAATCCAGCCAAAATTAAACGATGTTCCGTTCACCCAGTTTTGTAAATCTGAGACCAATACCGGTGTTGACGGAAAAGTGTAGAAGTCGACACTATCCAAAGTGACAGAGCTACTGGTCGTAGTATCAAAATCACCCCCGGCAGTAGTCCAGAGTGTGGCAGGGGAAAAAGAGTGAATCCAAGTGGCATCATCTGTCTGCGCTGGCGCCCCGCTGCCCTCGGAACCCGGAGCATCAGAAGCACCTTCACCCCAATCTGTAGTTACCCTATGCAGTTCTACATCTGATGGACCAGAAGCTGAATTCGACAAAAATACTTGGACCTCGGCACTAAGAATAATTGAGCCTGCCGGAATGTAGGCGGCTACATCAAAATAAACCAGTCCCCGTCGAATACTGGCTCCCGGCGGCTGTGAGGTCCTTCCTACAAAAAGGAAGTCGCCAGCTCCATTACTAAGTGCCCCCGTTGAGGATTCATACAGGGTATTATCCTTGGCAGCACCTATTTGCACTTGGACTGACTCAGAAGTGTACCCCGTAGAGGAAAATGCAATAAAAGTCAGCAAGGATAGAAAAGTCAATTTTAGTTTGAAAAATAGAGCTTTTGTCATCATTGGCAGCTCCTATTTGCACCTCGACTGATTACGAAATACATGATCCATTAGGT
>JADFLZ010000452.1 GCA_022564135.1 Candidatus Zixiibacteriota bacterium | reverse complement strand
GATATCTCAGCTGCATTGTCCCGGGGGATGTTGCAATAACAGCGGCGGCTTCACTTAATTTCTGGGCTGCCTCGAATTCACCCTGGGCGTGGATAATTTTTGCACGGCGTTCGCGCTCGGCTTCGGCCTGTTTGGCTATGGCTCGCACCATATCCGGCGGCAGGTCGACATTTTTTACTTCAACTACCGAGACCTTAACGCCCCACGGTTCTGTCTGCTCGTCAATAATTTTTTGCAGTTGGGCGTTTATTTTTTCGCGATCCGCCAAAAGCTCATCAAGTTCTACCTGCCCCAGCACCGAACGCAGAGTTGTCTGCGCAATTTGTGAAGTTGCTTCGAAAAAGTTGGCAACTGAAACTATCGAGCGGTTGGCATCGGTAACCTGAAAATAGAGCACGGCGTTTACCTTGATAGAGACGTTATCTTTGGTAATTACATCCTGCGGGGGGATGTCGTAAGTAATAATACGTAAATCTACTCTGACCAGTTTATCAACGAACGGAATTAAGAAGATAATTCCGGGGCCTTTGGCGCCGATTAATCGACCCAGTCGGAAGACCACGCCGCG
Organism: Candidatus Zixiibacteriota bacterium; assembly: GCA_022564135.1. Taxonomy (GTDB): domain Bacteria; phylum Zixibacteria; class MSB-5A5; order GN15; family FEB-12; genus JACZWU01. The sequence goes on along the minus strand of JADFLZ010000452.1, from coordinate 1,842 downwards.
CTCGTATTCCTTGAGTATGCGAACTATCATATTCAACAATGTCAAAAATCCCATAAAAGCAATTATGATTATAAATATAGGTCCACCCATTTCTTCACCTCTTTAACTATTAAGTTTTCTTACCTTTAATTTAAGTCCATCGACAGCTGTTATTTCTACCTTGCTGCCTGTTTCATATTCTTCAGCCGCATCTATTTTCCATAAGGCGCCTTCAACATAAACATAACCTCCTGTTCGTATCTCACCAGCCTGCCCGATTAAACCTTCGTTGCCGACAATCGGACGATTCTTTTGCGCTTTGATTACCAGCCAAGTGACAAGAAAAACAGCGGCGCCGACAAAAATAACCATACCAATCAAAAATGACATCGAGATTCCCAAGGCCGGGTCAACTGTGTCTATAAGCATAAGCCCTCCGAAGAAAAGTGAAATTACACCGCCGACTGTAAGCAGACCATGGCTGACTATTTTTATTTCTGCAATGAACAGTGCGGCCGCCAGTAGAACCAAAGCCAGTCCCGCATAATTAATGGGCAGAGTCTGAAAGGCGTAGAACGCCAGAATAAGCGAGATAACGCCGACCACTCCGGGAAATATCGAACCGGGGTTGTATAGTTCGAGCATAATGCCAAGACCGCCAATCGACATCAGCATAAAGGCAATATTCGGATTGGTGATGATTTCGAGGATTTTATGCGCGAATGAAGTTTCAATTTCTTCAATTTCCGGATTATCCAGAACGAGTGTTTTTTTACCGTAAGTAAGTTCAACTTCGCGGCCGTTTAATTGTTCGAGCAGGTCGTCTATATCTTTGGCAATAACATCAATAACATTGATTTCCAGAGCATCTTTATCAGTTATAGAGACAGATTCACGAACAGCTTTTTCGGCCCATTCTTCGTTGCGGCCTTTTTTCTGAGCGTAGGCACGAATCTGGGCGACAGCGTCGTTGGTAACTTTTTCATTCATAATCGAGTCTATTTCCTCGCCGCTTCCGGAGACCGGATGGGCCGAGCCGATATTTGTACTCGGTGCCATAGCGGCAATATGAGCAGCATAAGTCATATAAACACCGGCCGAACCGGCATGCGCCCCCGACGGAGAGACATAAACACAAACAGGCACTTTTGAATTTAGAAAGTTTGAGCAGATTGACCGCGTGGCAGGCGCAAATCCGCCCGGGGTGTTTAAGGTTACTATCAAAAGCTGGGCGTTTTCGTTTTCGGCCAGCTCTATCGCCTGTTCGATGCGTTCATCGGTAACAGCACCAATAGCACCATCTATTTTCAGAACGAAGACTTTGGCAGGTAGAAGTTTTTCGGCTTCTTCGAGCGTATCAGACAGAAGTGTGTCTTTTGGTTTGGTCGTATCCTGCGCCAGCGCGAACTGAATTGTTATCGATAAGAACGGAATAACAAAAAGAAATGCAAAAAACAGTAACAATACCCTACGAAACTTATTCATACTGACAATATGAGATTTTGGGCAGTTGAAGTCAAATGAAAAGGGATTGGCCGTATTCTCTACAGTTTCAGGCTGGAATCACAGTATTTTATGTCGCCATCCAAAATAGTAGCCAGAACTTTGATATCGTAGATTTTTGAGGCTGCCACTCTGGCGATATCATCTGAGAGCAGAACAAAATCGGCCGGATAACCGGGTAATAACATTCCCCGACAGTCTTGCTGCCCGACCGCAATAGCCGGGCCGAGTGTAAATCTGTTAAGCGCTTCAAGAGCGCTGATGCGCTGGTTGGGATAGAAAATATCACGGCTTTTGGGCAAGGCGCGACGTACTGCGGCGGCGATTCCGGCTATAGGGTCAAGCGGTTCTATGGGTACG
>JADFLZ010000053.1 GCA_022564135.1 Candidatus Zixiibacteriota bacterium | reverse complement strand
ATTGAGCGTGAAAAAATAGAAATTATTTTCTTAGAAGAGGAGATGAAATCCTCATATCTGGACTACTCCATGTCCGTTATCACCAACCGCGCTCTGCCGGATAACCGCGACGGACTGAAACCCTCCAACCGCCGTATTCTTTTTGCGATGAACGATCTCAATCTTAGCCCGGGCCGACCTCATCGCAAATGCGCCAAAATCTGCGGAGATACTTCGGGCAATTATCATCCCCACGGTGAGCAGGTCGTCTATCCCACGCTGGTACGTATGGCCCAGGATTTTAACCTGCGCTACCCGCTCATAGACGGTCAGGGAAATTTTGGTTCTATTGACGGCGACAGCGCCGCCGCTATGCGATATACCGAGGCTCGTCTGACACCGATAGCAGTAGAAATGCTGGCTGATATTGAAAGAGAGACAGTCGACTTTATGCCAAACTACGACGGTACTCTATCAGAGCCGAAAGTGATGCCGGGTAAATTCCCTAATCTGCTGTGCAATGGCTCTACCGGCATTGCCGTCGGCATGGCTACTTCCATGGCGCCTCACAACCTTAATGAAATCAGCGAAGCTATCTTAAAAGTTATTGCCCAGCCGGACGTTACCATCGCCGACCTTATAAAAATTGTGCCGGGACCGGATTTTCCTACCGGGGGCATTATAAACGGCCGCGAAGGCATTCATCAGGCTTACCATACAGGTCGCGGACATATTCCGCTTCGGGCAAAAGCTGCCGTCGAAACTCTCAAGAGCGGCAAAGAAATGATTGTAGTTACAGAAATTCCTTTTCAGGTTAACAAGTCCAACCTTCTGGAAAAAATCGCGGATCTTGTCAGAGATAAAAGGATCGACGGTATCTCAGACCTCCGCGATGAATCAGACCGCGACGGTATGCGCATTGTCATAGAGCTCAAACGCGATGCCCAGGCAGAGATTGTGCTCAATCTGCTCTACAAGCACACTACCATGCAGGTCACTTTTTCTATAATAATGCTGAGTCTTGACCACGGTGTTCCCAGACTCTTAAATCTCAAGCAGCTTATTGAAGCCTTTATCAAGCATCGCCACGAAGTTGTCGTCAGACGGACGAAGTTCAATTTGCGCAAGGCCGAAGAGCGCGCTCATATTCTCGAAGGTTACAAAATCGCTCTGGACAACATAGACGCTGTCATCACATTAATTAAAAAATCGAAAGATGCTCCTGAGGCCCGCAGCGGTTTGATGAAAAAGTTCAAGCTCTCAGAAATTCAGGCCAGCGCCATTTTAGAAATGCGCCTGCAGAGACTGACCGGTCTGGAGCGTCAGAAGATTCAGGATGAATACGAGCAGCTGATAAAGTCAATCGAGCAGCTCAACGCTATTTTGGGCTCAAAAGAACTGCGCATGAATATCATCAAAGATGAAACCAAAGATATGAAGAAAAGATTTGGCGATGACCGGCGCACAGAAATTCAGGCGGCAGCCGAAGAGCTGACAGTCGAAGATTTAATAGCCGAAGAAGACATGGTCATTACTATTTCTCACGCCGGCTATGTCAAACGTCTCTCGGTCTCAGCCTACCGGCGTCAGCAAAGAGGCGGCAAGGGAGTCATCGGCATAGAGACCAAAGCGGATGATTTCGCCGAACACCTCTTTATTGCCTCGACCCACGATTATATCCTCTTTTTCTCAAGTTATGGGCGCTGTTACTGGGTCAAAGTGCATAACATTCCCAGCGGCGGCAAGATGGCCAAGGGCAAACCGATTGTTAATATGTGCAAGATGGAGACAGGCGAGAATATTACCGCTTTCTGTAAAGTCCGGGATTTCTCAGAAGATAAGTTTGTAGTCATGGCTACCAAAAAAGGTACTATCAAAAAAGTTCCGCTCGATGCTTTCTCCAACCCCCGCCAGAAAGGCGTCAACGCTATCAATCTGCCCAAAGGGGATGAGCTGATTGAAGCTGCCATTACCGATGGCGATTATGAAATTCTGATAGCGACCAGACAGGGTATGGCTATAAGATTCCATGAAACTAAGTTCCGCTCTATGGGGCGCGCTTCTTACGGTGTCAAAGGTATCAGGCTGGCCAAAGATGATTATGTCATAGGCATGGTGGTGGTCAAACGCGACAGCACAATTTTGGTGGTAACTGAAAACGGTTACGGCAAAAGAACCAACATCGATGACTACCGCATCACCAACCGCGGCGGCAAAGGTGTCATAAACGTCAAGACATCTGACCGCAATGGCGAAGTTGTGGCGATAAAAGAAGTCTTAGATAAAGACGAGCTGATTCTGATTACCAAACGGGGCATCGCCAACCGTCAATCGGTCAAAGATATAAGCGTTATCGGCAGAAACACTCAGGGTGTTCGTCTGATTTCTTTGAGATCAGGTGATGTCGTAGTAGATGTCGCCAGGGTAGTAACAGAATAGCTGCTACAGACCGATCCCGATCTGCACCATGATTACATCCTCTTGAGGGCGCCAGTCAAGCCAGAGGCTGACTTTGTCTGTCTCAGTCAATTTAGCCGAAACAACTCCTAATATATCGGCGACAATATCACGAGAAGAAAATCCAACTTGTGCTACTTTGTCGTCATAAATTTCTTTACTGATTCCCAGCGCCAAAGCTGGCATAGGACCAAGAATTTCGGTCAAAGCAGCAGAACCCCAGAAATGCTGGAATTTGTCCGGCACAGAAAACTTGTAAGTGGCATCAACATAAAACCAGGGGTCATAGTCGGCTGTATCAGCTCTGGATTCTTCGGCAGAAAATAACGACATCGCAAAAACAAAAACAGTCAGGAAGATAAAGGCTCGAATTATCCGGCGAAGACTAAGTTGTTTACTCATATGATAACCTTTCTAAGCTCTCTTAACACAAAGAACGTGCCAACTAAAAGAGAAACAGGTGGCCCCGTAAGCCCTTGGCTCAGTACGGGTTATTGTCGTATATCCGGCAGCAGTCAGCGAGCGTTAAAGTGGTATGCAATTAACAAAAAGAATTGTGAAAGTAGTTTCACTATTCTATTTAAGCTGAATTGTATTAGCTGCGATTGATATTTATATTCTGAGATGACCTACCTTGGCGAATTAGCCGCTTTAGGAACTGCCTTTTTTTGGGCTTTTACCGCAATTTTCTTTTCTAAAGCGAGTCAGCGAGCCGGCGCTTTTAATGTCAACAAAGTCCGTCTGCTTATGGCGGTTCTGATCTATGCTATCGTACTGCTGATTCTGAATGGCTCCTTGTTTCATCAGGAGATAAATTCTTCACAACTTTTTTGGCTGGGTCTGTCGGGATTTATTGGATTGGTTCTGGGTGATCTCTGCATATTTAAAGCCCTGGTTATTATAGGTCCGAGGCTGACTACTTTGATATTTTCAACTACGCCTATCATGACATCAATCATCGCCTGGATTTTTCTGGGAGAGAAGCTGGGCCTCTTAGACGTTTTGGGGATTACTGTTACAGTTGCCGGAGTAAGCTGGATTGTAGCGGCAGGCAGGACGGACAATCAGCAACTGCCGAACTCTTCAATAAAATATGCCGACAGCGGTTCGTATCAAAAAGGAGTAATTTTAGCTCTGGGAGCATCGCTGGGTCAGGCGGTAGGCTTGGTTCTGGCCAAGCAGGGTATGTCCAACTCCGGGTCTGAAATTGACCCGATGCTCGCTTCGTTTGTGCGTATGCTCATTGCCTGCGCTATTATCTGGCTTGTCTCCGCTTTCAGAGGGAAGCTAAATGAAGTAGCCCTCATATTTAAAGACAAAGCAACTTTTAAGCTGACTCTTAGCGGCTCAATTTGCGGGCCATTTTTGGGGGTTTGGTTGTCTTTACTGGCGCTCAATTATATTTCTACCGGCGTAGCCGCCACGCTTAATGCTACGGTGCCGATAATGGTAATTCCAATAATGTTTATTTTCTACCGGGAGAAAACGTCTGTCCGGGCTCTGGCCGGAGCGGTCATTGCTGTTTTGGGAGTGGCGCTGCTTTTTATTACTTAACTTAGAGCAATCGCCTGACCTGATAAACGAAAATCGGTTTTTTATCTGAGTACGGAAACTCGGTGGCCAACAAAAATGCAGCCCAGAAAAAGCTAAGCAGTCCTCTGAACTCCAGAGGCCAGTCAACCCCCAGCATATACAAAAGTAACAGAAGCGTTAGTCCGAAAAATAATCTGGGCAGAGCTTCGACAAGCCCTTCTTTGGCATACCAATAAGCCCCCGAAGTTAAAAACAGAATCACTAAGGCCGGAGCAAAGATAAACACCAGCCATCTGGCGGCGCTCATATCGGCAATGTAATAGAGGATACTGCCATCATGAGAATTTGTCAGCCAGACAAAGTGCAGAGTCCAGCAAAACACCGAAAGGGTGGTGTATATAAAAGTGGCGGTTAAGTTAGTGCGGAAAGCTCTCAGAGCTCCGACTGCCATAAACATGCCCAGGACTGCTAACATTATTAAAATCATAACCATCATATCTCCAAGCCAATAGTCAATTTGTTCATACATAATTTCACCTCAGCTATTACTAAGGTAACTTTTGTGCCAAAGGCCGGACTGAATGGCCACAACCTAAGTTAAGTAATTGCCATGTAGGTAGTTAGGGGTGCTTAGCGGGCTGCTTGAAGCATCTAAAATTAAGCTGTTTTCTCTGCAAAAAGTTGCAAAAAAAGCCCGCTTTTGCAAGCGGGCTTATAAATCATTATATGAAATAAAAAAGCTATTCCAGTCCTTCGGTATCTGTCGAAGGCTTGGAATGCTCGTCAATAAAGTCTGCTATCTCCCCGGGCTTTTTATCCTTCAGCTTACCTTTGTACTTTCTCAGCTGGGATTTTATCTTCTCTACTACGCTGGCAATTGAACTGTAAAAGTCATCCGCGTCAGCTTTGGCGGCCAGGGTTTGATTATAGACCCTTACTTTCAGCTCGGCTATTTTGATATGTTTTTCTGTAGCCAGAATCAGTTCAGCAGAGATTATATTATCAAAGTATCTTTTGAGGCCTTCCATTTCATCCTCTGCCTTTGCTCTCATTTCATCTGATAAATCAAAATGCCGGGCAGTTATAGTTTTTAGCATTTTCTTAAAGGCTCCTTTCAACACCGACAAAAAACTTTGAGCTTACTCAAGCGTTTTCGATTGCTAAAAAAACAGCTTGCTGCTGCTTGTCAGGGGCAAGATACGAAAATTTTAGAAGATATGAAATAGCATAATAGCCGCCTTTTAGCGGCAGACTCAAAAATATTTTAATTTATCAGCCCCCCACCCGTTTTCTCAGTCTGGCAGAGGGGATTTTTAATTCTTCACGGTATTTAGTGACAGTTCGGCGGGCCAGTTTGATGCCTTCTTCATTGAGACGGCGGAAAATCTCCTGGTCCGAAAGAGGTTTAGCAGCTGGCTCAGCCTCTATTATTTCCCTGATGCGCTGTTTTACCGAGCGCTTGGACATATCGGTGCCGTCCTCGCGGGTAATGCCCGAATTAAAAAAGTGCTTAATTTCGTAAACCCCTAAAGGAGTCTGCACATATTTGCTGTTAGCTACCCGGCTGATAGTGGCTACGTTCATGTCTACCATCTGGGCAATATCTTCCATAATCAGCGGTTTCAAAAAAGCCGGCCCTTTTTCAAAAAACTCACTCTGTCGCTCAATGATTGACTGCATTACTCTGATCATGGTAGTGCGTCTCTGGTTGATAGCATTTAAGAGCCAGCGGGCCTGCTCAAGCTTCTGTTTTATATAACTTTTGGTATCTTCAGATGAAGAATTGCCCCGTTTAACCAGCTGTTTGTAGCTGGAATTAATCCTGAGTCTGGGCATATGGGAGTTGTTATGAAAAACCACATATTCATCACCTATTCTTTCGACTATCAGATCCGGAACTATCGGCATGGCACCCTGATTAAATCTGCCGTGAGCCGGAGCCGGTGACAGAGATTTTATTTCCTCCAGGGCCACCTGGATTCTTTCTTCCTGTGCTCCCATCAGCTTAGAGAGCTGCAATATCGATTTTCGCTCTAAGTCGCTGATATGTTCGTCTACAATCCGGTAAGCCAGGGTGCCTTCCATACCTTTATCTCTGAACTGAATCATCAGAGATTCTCTCAAATTTCTGGCTCCTATTCCCGACGGGTCAAATCTCTTAATCATCTCTAAAACTTCGGCTATATTCTCGTTCGGGATATTTAACTCAACACCCATTTCTTCAACCGATATGCCCAGATAGCCATCCGGAGAGATGTTGCCGATTATATATTCACCGATTAGCTGCTCTTGCTCGGTCAGTTTTAGCAGATGCAGCTGTTCGGTCAGGTGATGATATAGATTATTAGTCTGGGCGGCGCTGCCTTCGAGTATTTCTTCCCGCTGCTCTCTGGTCTCGCGGATTTTGTAACCGTCATCGTCGTCGAACAAAAATTCTTCCCAGTCGACACTGTCATCCGATTCTTTATCTTTTTCATCTTCAGCTACTTCAAACTCAGCCTCTTCATCATCATTGGTATCTGCTTCAAGTTCTTCTATTTCTTCAAGCATGGGATTGGTAGCCAGTTCTAGACGGATGGTCTGTTCCAGTCTCAAAGCCGGCATCTGCAGCATCTTCAAGGACTGAATAAGCTGGGGAGCCAGTGTCTGAGACTGTCTTAACTGTAGATGTAATTTCATATCAGTACCTGTAATATCCTAATAAGTGTTTTTCTCTGTCGATGCCTCTTATATAACCATTTATCGGTTTTAAAAGGCTTCAGGTTTACACTTGCAGTCAACATCGTTCACTTATTAAACACTACAATATATCTTTTAGTTTAGGCGAAATTTTTCGCCCAGGTAGATTTTTCGAGCTTCCGGATCATTAGCTAAAAAATCGGAACTTCCGGATGTTAAAATCTTACCATCACACATTATATAGCCCCGGGAGCAAATAGAAAGGGTCTCTCTGACGTTATGGTCAGTTATGAGCACTCCCAGCCCTGTTTCTACCAGACGGGAAATAATTCTCTGAATATCTTCAACGGCAATCGGGTCAATTCCGGCAAAAGGTTCGTCTAAAAGAATAAATTTGGGCTCGTTTACCAAAGCCCTGGTAATTTCTACTCGTCTTCTTTCTCCGCCAGAGAGGGTATAAGCTTTGTGATTTCTGAGATGGCTGATATCCAGTTCTTTTAAGAGTTTTTCGAGCCTTTCTTTTCTCTTTTTGCTGCTCATTTTTTGAAACTGTAATATAGACATTATGTTTTCTTCTACTGTCATTTTCCGAAATACCGATGGCTCCTGAGCCAGATAGCCTATGCCGCGGCGGGAACGTTTATACATGGGCATATTACCGATATCTTCTCCGCCCAAAAAGACGTTTCCGCCATCAGGTCGAATAAATCCAATCAGCATATAAAAGGTGGTAGTTTTGCCGGCTCCGTTGGGCCCCAGCAGCCCGACCACTTCGCCCGGGTCGACCTTTATTGAGACTCCGTCAACAACCGCCCTTTTGCGATAATATTTTCTTAAATTTACAGACTCCAAACTTATCATAATCAGTATAAATATAAATTAAGCTGGCACTTATACCAATACAAATTGGCGGTTGAGCACAATTATTGCTATATTTCTAATATTAAGTAATGGCCTGGAAAAGTAAAAAACTGAGCCCATTTGATTTAAGAACCGGCATCAGTTATTAAAATATGAGGATTATGTTGATGAAACAGGGACTATTGGCCTTAATCTTGTGCATAGCCATAGCTGGCTGCTCCAAAACGCCTGAGGAGCAGGTTGCTTCGTCGCTTCAAAAAGCAGAGCAGTTTCTGGAATCTTTTGATTTCGAAAATGCACAAAAAGAGTTCGACCATGCCTCAGAAAATTCCGACTCTATTCCTTATAGCCAGTATGGCAAAGCTCTAATATTAGAACAGCAGCTATATCATTACGATGCTCTTAACTATTTCCTGAAAGCCATAGCAATCAACCCGGAATTCTCTCTGCCCTATTCAGGAGTATTTAGAATTTATGTCAGATTAGGATATCTGGAACGGGCCGGAGCCGCTGCCTCAAGATTTTATGCTCTTGAACAAGCAAGCCCGGCCTCGGATCTGGTTATGGCCAGCTATAATGAAGCAATTGGTCAAATATATAATGCGGCAGAAATTCTGGAGCAGGCAGAATCAGACGGAATGGACACAACCTTGTTTTTGCTTTTAAAAAGTAAATCAGAATTCCACTTACACAATTTTTCCGAAGGAGACTCGCTCTTACAGGAAGAGATAGCCACTAAACTGACAACCGTAGCCCACTTTTTTGCTGCTGCCGAAGTCTTTGAAGCTATCGGGAATGTCGACTCAGCCATGGCGCTAAGTAGCAAAGCGGTATCACTTCCCGAAGCTACCGTTTCTGATATATATGAACACTATGACCGTGCCCTTATTAATAATTATTACTTTGAAGCCAGACAGGCGATTCAACAGTTAGCCGACCGGGGTGCCCCCCTGGGCATACAATTAACTTTAAACATGTTGCTGGAAATGGACAGGGGTAATTTCGTTTACGCTATAATGCGTTGCTCAGAGATGCTGGAAGTAACTCCAAGAAATGTCAGCATCATGATGTATGACCTTTTCTCAGGCGGAAAGCAGCATACTTACGCCAGGCATCCTGCGGCTGTCAAGAGTATTGTCAACGCCTATATGGATGAATTTGGCTATACAAAAGAAGTCAGAGGATTCGTGAACGTGAAAATAGCCATACACAAGGGGTATACCGAAGAAAGAGTCACAGCCTGGAGGGAATTAAGGGACATTGGACAGCCATTTTCAAGACTCAACATGGTTCAACTTCAAGAAGCTAGTCTACTTTACAAAACCGGACAGTTTGAGAAAAGCCTGAAAAAACTGCAGGACTTACGGGTTATTCATATTCATCATACTGACTGGCTTATAGATATTGCAGATATTTATGCTGACCCTCAGATGCACGAATTTGAACTTGCTGAAGAAACTTATGATATGGCCCTCCATAATGACAAATGGTCCGGCAAGGCTTTAACCAATAAAGTCAAAATGCTATTGTCATTAAACAGAATCAAAGATGCCCGGAAGGCAATCGATGAATTTCCACATCTGCTCAAACGGTATGCCGGCATCAATCTTCTTAATGGACTGGTCTTTGCTAAAAGCGGACAATTTGATAAAGCTTTTGAAATATTTGAGAAATACGGACAGCAGTTGAGGGGAGAGCTGACCAATTTCCATGAACTCCTGGTTACAATTGAAGAAAGTTATGAGTACGAAAAAATAGCTGAGCTGGCTCTGCTTAGTTCGGGGCTGGCTAAAGATAACCCCGACCTGCTTACTTTTTCCGCCAGGCTGTTTAACGATGGCGGCGATTTTGAAAAAGCCCAAAGTGATATTGAAAAAGCTCTGGCTGCAGATTCAGATTATCTAGAGGCGCGCATCCAAAAAGCCAGGGCATTATACGGTCTGGGGAAAAGAGAACAGGCCT
>JADFLZ010000052.1 GCA_022564135.1 Candidatus Zixiibacteriota bacterium | reverse complement strand
ATTATCCCTATTGTATTTGACACCCGAGATCGTCTCTCTTTCGGTCCCTTTGATATTGATCCCGGTCAGGAGCTGCCCATTTCTTTTGCTTACGTCGCCGGATTAGATTTCCATACGGACCGGGATAACTTAGCTAATCTCCCCTTGGACCCAGACAGATACTACGAAAATCTTAACTTCAAAGACTTTTTAGTAAATGCCCGCTGGGCCGGCTGGATTTATGACAATCCCGGCGTGGATACCGACAGTAATGGCTATGCCGGTGAAATGCGATTCTGTGTTATAGACAGCGCTATCGAATCAATAGACAGCTTCATGACACCCTGGGATACCGTTTATACTTACATAAAAGTCGACACAACCTTTGCATCTGGTGACGGAGTCCCTGATTTTAGAGGCGCTTCTCCGCCGCCGGCGCCGGCTCTCTTCATTGAACCAACTATTGGTGAAATCAGAGTCCGCTTCAATGGCTATCGCTCAGAAACTACCAAAGACCCGTTCTCACGCATTATTGATTTTGAAGGTTATAGAATCTATATCGCGCGGGACGACCGAACTACAAGCTACAGCCGGCTGGTCTCTTTTGATATTGAAAATTACAACAAATGGACGTATAATCAAAATGCTGTCCCGCCCACTTTTGAGCTAAATGATGATCCGTTTTCGTACGACGAATTATTCAACTTGTACGCCTTTGGTGACTCATCCTTTAATCCGCTGGATTATCCTCGCAGCAGACCGTTTACCCACCCTTTATTTCCGATTGACTCGTTATTCTTCTTCGAACAGCAGGGATTTAACGTTTCAAGCTTGACCGACCCTGATGGTATCAGAAAAGTTTATCCCTCTCAGTCTTTTCCCAGCACTTTGAACCTGGATTCTTTGCCTGATGCGGAGAAAACTCCTGAGGGATTACCCCGTTATTTTGAATATGAATATACTGTAAGAAATCTGCTGCCTACTGTTCCTTACTGGATAAGCGTTACGGCCTTTGATTTTGGCTCACCAAGTTCCGGACTACCCTCACTTGAAACTAGTGTTACATTTAACACGGCCAATGCCTATCCGCTGGAGACAGCCGACGGCGTTGCCCAGCAAAATTTGGAAGTCTTTGTTTATCCAAATCCCTATCGCATTGACCAGAACTACCGTGACCGTGGTTTCGAAGGTCTGGACACTTTAGGTCAGCGCCTTTCAAGAGCACAAAGGCCGGACGACCGCACCCGGCGAATTCACTTCGCAAATCTTCCGCCAAAGTGCAATATCAATATTTATTCGCTGGACGGAGATTTAGTTCGGGAAATAGCTCATGACAGGGACCCCTCTGACCCTAACTCCACACATGACACCTGGGATTTGATTACCCGCAACACTCAGTCAGTAGTCTCTGGCCTCTATTATTGGACTGTAGAAAATACCGAAACAGGCGATGTTCAGATTGGCAAACTTGTAATTATTATGTAAAATGGGACTATGAAAAGATTTTCAGATAAAGGCCGTCTCATAATAGTTCTTGGGACGGCTCTTCTATTTATTAGCAGTTCTGTGACCGTCATGGCCAGAGATACTATCAATCCGAAACTTAAATATTCTAAAAAATTAGCTGGCTCGCAGCGAAGTGCGGAACTTCCCCAAATAGTTTATACTGAGCATAACCGGGGAAATCTTCAACTGGGTATTGCCAATAACGGAACTTTTGGAACTTTGGGACAAACCATGACCGACCCGCTGACTGGCGGGTCGATTTCCTCATGCATTCATCCGAAAAACAGTGACCTGGTTTATCTCTGGGTCGGGGCACTTTGGATAGGTGCGGTTGTGGGCAGAGATACTCTGGTTTCTACTGCAAACGAGGATTACTATGAGAATCTTGAGTTTTGGGCTTTGCCGGGGAAACTCGGTGAGTTTGAGCGCCGTTCGATGGACATTAATAGCATTTACTACGACCCGGAGCGGCTTGGCTTTTCCGAGCAGGACATAATCTGTCAATATTTCGATACGGTTACGAATCCTGCCTTGATTAATCCGGACCAGTTCGACCAGACCAGACATAAACCGCTGGGGCTTCGTATTGACCAACGCTCAATGGCCTGGAGTTATTCCTATGCCGAGGACTTCGTATTATTTGACTACAAGGTTACAAACATCGGTACCGATGTACTTCGCAAAGTCTATATGGGTATATATGTTGACGGAGATGCTTTCCACACTTCCAGAAACGACCCCAGCGGCTGGAACGATGACATGGTCGGCTTTTACAGAACCCATCCGGCACCCGAAGGCTGCAACTTTGTTGATACTTTAAATATTGCCTGGCATGCTGATAACGATGGCGACCCGGAAGGCGGATCATGGGACAACCGCTCGGTCAGAAGTGTATTGGGTACTATGGTTGTCAGAACGCCGTCAGATTCACTCGATTATTCTTTTAACTGGTGGATTACTAATTATGGCAACGCCGCCAAAGATTTCGGACCGAGAAAACTCCCGGCTCAAAATGACCCTTTCCGGAGTTTTGGTGCCAGATTGGGCACACCGCTTGGAGACAAAAATAAATATTACGTGCTTCGTCACCAAGAGTTTGACTACGATCTTCTGACAACTGCCCTGGATCACACTAGCGAAGGATATATCAGGCCCCCGGTCGACGCCCTGGAATTTGCCTCGGGCTATGACACCCGATATATACTCTCCTTTGGACCGTTTAATATCGATCCCGGAGAAACTCTGCCAATTTCATTTGCCTGGGTAGCCGGTTCTGACTTTCATGTCAACCCCAATGATTTTGACGATTTTGACCCGATGGCTCCTCATCGATATATTCAGAAACTGAATTTTGATGACCTGGCCACTAATGCCCGCTGGGCATCCTGGGTTTATGATAATCCCGGTGTTGATACGGATGATGACGGTTATGCCGGTGAATACCGTGTCTGTGCCACCGATTCGTTTATAGCTTCAATTGACACTATAATTATTGATTCAATAATTATAGACATAGATACAATTTGGACCTATTCGGCCTCGGATACTTTCTGGTACAAAGGCGACGGCGTTCCTGACTTTCGAGGTGCCGGTCCGCCGCCCGCTCCGAAAATGAATATAATTCCGACTGTGGGCAAATTGCTGGTTCGCTGGAACGGCTTCTATTCTGAAAACAGTAAAGATATCTTTTCGGGGCTTATCGATTTCGAGGGCTACCGTGTTTATATATCCCGCGATGACCGCCGAACCAGTTTTTCCCTGATAACATCGTATGACAGGGAAAACTTCAACCGCTACCGTTACAACGCAGCTTCAACTCAGCCTAATAAATGGGTGCTGGAAGGCATCCCTTTCACACTTGATTCTCTCAGAGCCTTTTACGGCGACCCTAATTTTGACCCTATGATATTCCGGGCGAACTCACCCTTGAGCTGGGCCGGTGAGCTATATTATTTCACACCTCAGGATTTTAATGTTTCAGAATTAGGTGCCTCCGGCAGCATTAGAAAAGCCTACCCAAATGTCACCACCGCGCCCGGCACCGACCCATCGCTCTGGGATCCGGCGGAAGTTACTTTCGAGCATGGCGAGCCCCTGCCGATGTATTACGAATACGAATTTGAAATCGAAAATCTGCTGCCGACCGTTCCTTATTACGTATCAGTTACTACCTTTGATTTCGGTTCACCCGTAGCAGGCTTGCCGGCTTTAGAAACTGATAAACTCAATAATATGATTTTTGAATATCCGATGGAAACTGTAGACTCGGTCATTCAGAAAGAATTGAATGTTTTCGTCTACCCTAATCCTTATCGCAGTGACCGAGAGTACGAAGCCCGCGGTTTTGAAAATCTTGGCAGTGATTTAGCTTCGTCCAGAGCTAAACGAGTCCATTTTGCAAATTTACCTGCCAAGTGCAAGATTTCAATCTTCTCACTGGACGGAGACCTGATCAAAGAAATTTTTCATGATAAGAACCCGGCTGAACCGTCTGCATCACATGACACCTGGGACTTGATATCAAGGAATACTCAATCTATTGTTTCCGGCCTGTACTACTGGGTGGTAGAGTCCGAAACCAGAACTCAGATGGGCAAGCTGGTTATCATTAAGTAATTCTGGGCCTGTTAATGTCATCGCTTATTTTCCGTTGAAACATCAGATACCCGACAGCTGCTACTACCGCTAATGAAGAAATAGCTGCCCAGGCCAGCAGCGGCGAGTTGAAAGCTAGTCTGTCCAGAATAATTCCGCCGTAAAGCGGACCAAACGACCAGCCCGAAGCCATCATAAAACCATAGACACCCATATAGCGTCCCATCTTCCCTTTGGGTGCTAATCTCGAAGCTAAAGTAATAGAGGGCGGCGATATCGCCAGTTCGCCCAGAGTAACTACTACCAAAGCCATCATAAGAAACCAAAAGCCGTTGACGGCTCCGACTAAGGTGTAGCCGATAGCATAAAGAACTGCACCAATCGCCAGCTGGGTTGTCATTTTTATGCCGGACAATAATCTGGTAACAGGCAGCTGGCAAAATCCCACCAGTAAACCATTGGCGGCAAACAGATAGCCTAACTCGAGTTCACTTAAGCCTACTATTTGCACGGCATAAACCGAAAACGGTGCGATTAACTGAGCAACCACTATAAATAGTATGAAAGTAAGCACAGAATGTGTTAAGAAAGTGCGATCGTTCTTTAAGGCAATTATATCTTTGAATCTGAATTTATCTTTGGCGCGTTCATATGGTACAGGTTTCAAAAAGAACAAAAACAGAAGCGACGCAAATAGTGTGACTATCGACGCCGCAATAAACAGAGAAGCATACGACCTGGCCGCCATCAATCCGCCCAGGGCCGGACCGACTGCCCAGCCAAGATTCATGGCCGAACGGGTTATGGCGTAGCCGTCGAGTCTTAAATTCTCCGGCAGGATATCTGAGACCATAGCATTGGCAATCGGCTGAAAAACAGCTCCAAATATCGAACTCACTACCAGGAATCCGGCAACAGCCCAGAAACCCCAGTCAAAGCCGATAGCAATTGCTATCATCAGAAGTGCCACAGAGCGTGCGCCCTGAGCAAAAATCAATATCGAGCGCCGATCGATTCTGTCTGATATCTCTCCGCCGATTCCCTGAAAAATAGCGCGCACTATGGCCATCACTCCGAAAAATATGCCTACTTCAGTGATTGACAGACCAAGTTTGGCATTAAAATAAATTGCAATAAACGGAATCGAAAGAGCAAACCCCAGAGCGCTGACAAACCATCCGGCTGACAGGACCCAGAGATTTTTATCAAATTTTCTGGTGTAGCTAAAAAAACGGGCTATCATCTTCCCGCTAATATAAGCTCAGCGTCTATAGGGACAAGTTACAAAAGAATCATGTGAAATAAGTTTGGTGAAATATGATTTCTCAGCTGGTTAATTCTGCCAGTCGCTTCTGGGCGTCCAGGATTTCTTTAGTTTCTATATCGGGATCAGTCCAGTAGGTCAGCATTTCTGTAAAGTTTTCAACCGCTTCGTTACTGTTTCCGAGAGCTTGATTGGCCACTCCCAAGTAGTACTTTGCCAGCAGATAAACATAGGCAACATGCGATTGGTCCTCTGCATCGACAAATTCCTGCAGAATTTTTCGGCCTGCTTCATACTTGCGGAACTGTACATGCATTACTCCCAGATTCCATCTGTTTTGCGAGGCAGCATCATTGTTCTGGAGTTCTCCAGTCAGTTTACTTCCAGCTAACATTGCAGCAGTATCTGCATTGTAGCTTGCCTCAAAAATATCGCCAAATGCATCCAGTAAGGCTATAAAATCTGACGGCATTTTTGCTCTATATCCTGACCATTCGCTTTTGAAAATCTCTCGCGCTTCATCCCGTCGGGAATAATCGAACTCCAGAAGCATAAACGGATACTGAATCTTGTTGAAGGAAGTAGCCCATAACCTGGCTGAGTCTGCGTAAACAATGGCGCTGTCGCTGTTACCGTTTCGGTAATGGTATAACGCCAGAAGGTAATAATCTGAATGTATTACTACACTATCTTTTGTTTTGGTAGAATGCTCAACCGCTCGTAAAATATTTTTAGTGGCCTGACTGAGCTTCCCCTGCCAGATATTAAGGTTTGCAAGGCTCCTATAATAGCGCCTCAGGTCATAGGGATCGTCTTTCGCGTTCTCATTAAATTTCTGAAGATAATAATAGGCGCTGTCGAATTTTCGTTTTATTATATACAGTCGGCTTATATCCCTCAAGGCCAGGTATTCAGCAGGAAATTTCTCAGTTAGTTCTTTATATTCAGATATCGCCTTATCGAGCTGCCCTGTTTTCTTGTACACTCTGGCCAGTTCGCCATAGGAAAGCGGGGAGTCGGGGCTTATCTTCTTAACTAATTTCCCAGTCTCAATCGCTTCATCGTAATATCCGCTTTGTCTTGAAATAAGCATTTTGAAATTGTGAGCCAGCAAAAATAAGGGATCGAGCTGCAAAGCAGTATCTACCTGCGCCAGGGCCTTGGTGGTATCATGCTGAAACTGGAATATCAATATTCCGTAAATTGCCCTGCCTTCTTTGTCATTGGGAAAGTTCTTCACGAAGACTTCTAACTTGGTAAAGGCGTCGTCTAACTCCTGATTTAGCCAGAGATCAGAATATATATCTAACAAATTTCTGTCTCTTTGCGGCAGCTTGTCCTGGTAGCTGTTAGCTTTTCTAAAATATTCTTTGCTCTGTTGAGGCCGCCCCTGAAAAACATAGCTCATTCCGATTCTCAAATAAGGCATTGCAAAGGTCGAATCAATTGCCAGCGCTTTATTAAACAACTGCCGGGCATCGTCGTAATTATGTCCCACAAACTTCTGTACACCAGCAATATAGTGTTTATAAGCTTCTTCGGACGAAGTTGTATACATCGAGACTGTCTGTTTTCCTTCTATGTCAGCAATGCCAAGCGACGCTGCTAACTTCATGGTCAAACTGTCGACCAGCGAAAAGGCGTCAGTACCGACAACTTTTTCGGCAAGTATGATATTTCCGGTGGCGACATCTTCTAGCCGGGCATCGATTCGTATCTTATCTTCACCCAAACGATAAAATGAACCAGTCAGAAGTTTCGAAGCACCCAGAGACTGTGCTGCTTTGACAAATGCTTTATGAGTCTGAGGAGCATTCTTATCAGGAAAACAGTCAAGAATTCTCTCTCTGCTTATTATATTCAGCGAAGACATTTGAGATAGATCTGTCAGCAGGATCTCAGGTAAACCTGTTGTAAGCCAGTCATATTTTTCATCGCCTGTTTTGTTCTCAAATCCGATTATAGCGAGAGAATTTTCGGTCACCGCTACTGCATTCCCGCTTTCTGCCGTGGAGAAAATATCTGAAAAAGCAAGAAGGGCAATAACTACTGCTACGCCGGCTACTGCTTCGATTATAAGTTTTCTGTTTGAAAATTTAGAAAAAAGCTTAAATCCTTTAGCCTTGGCAACTTTTTTATCTGGTACACTTATAGATGAAACAGACTCGGTAACGCCACTATCATACTGGCGCCTGACACTGCGAAGGTCCACCACCAGGTCGGATGCGCCTTGATAGCGGTCGGCTGCGTCTTTGCGCAAACATTTATCGATTATGCGCTCAAGTTCCGGTGGGATATTTTCATTCCGGACAGATGGCGGTTCGGGATCTGATTCAAGTATTTTAGCCAGAGTAGAAACCTGAGTAGGACCTTCAAAAGGAAATTCACCCGTAACCATGCGATAAAGCAAAATACCAAACGAAAAAATATCAGAGCGAATATCAACTTTTTCACCTCTGGCCTGTTCCGGTGACATATATGATACTGTGCCCAGAATTTTTCCGGCTTTGGTCAATTCCTGTGAGAGCGTTTTGGTCGTCTCGCCATCTTCATCAAAAAACATCCCCTGGACAGCCTTGGCCAGCCCAAAATCAAGAATCTTCGGTTCTCCGCCCTCCTCTACTATAATGTTGTCAGCCTTAATATCCCTGTGTACGATATTAAGCCGGTGCGCCGCTGCCAAGCCGGCTGCAATTCTCTCTGCTATGCGGACTAATTCTTTAAGATCGTGGTCACCTTTATTTATCATATCTGTCAGGAGCCTGCCAGATATATACTCTGATACGATATAACAAAATTCTTTGCCGTCTATTTCGGCAGTTCCAATATCAAAAATTCCCATTACGTTCGGATGGCTGATTTGTGCTGCTGTCTGCGCCTCTCTGATAAAGCGGTCCTTGCGCTCTTTCTCATCGAACGATTCCGGATGCAATACTTTGATGGCTACCTGCCTATTGAGTTTCAAATCTCTGGCAAGGTAGACTTCCCCCATGCCGCCTTCGCCGATCTTAGACAGGATTTCAAAATGCGCAAATTTGTCGCCGACTTCAAACATCAATTCTCTCTCTTTATTATAAGCATGGTAATATCATCTGCTCTCGGCTCGTTTTCGACAAATACCATGATGTCGTCGAAAAGTTTTTTGGCAATTTCATCGGGCCGGTCGGTTCGATTTTTGATTATCATTTCTTTTATACGGTCTTCCCCGTATTGAATATCTTTGCTGTTGTTAGCTTCTGATACACCGTCGGTAAACACAAATAAAACATCTCCAGGATTAAATTTAGTTTCATCAAGCTGCCATTCGCTGAAATCGAAAGCGCCTATCATTACTCCCGAAGCTTCCAGAAACTCGGACTCTCCGTTCTTTCTTACTACTAAAGGCGGATTGTGTCCGGCATTAACGAAACTCAAAGTGTGCGTTTTCGGGTCGATAATACCGCCAAAAAAAGTAGCAAAATCCTGAGCTGCGGTATATTTGTGAAGTTGAATCGAAACCTGCTTAATCGCCGCAGCAAGTTCAAATTGTGGATCACTATATTTAATCCTGAAGGATGCCAGAATGTTTGACATCAAGAGCGCCGCCCCCATACCTTTGCCGCTGACATCGGCGACTAAGAAAAACAGTTTACCGTCAGGCAGAAGCGCCAGATCATACAAGTCCCCACCGACCGCCTGACATTGCTCCTGAAAGGGATGAATGGAGTAACCCGGAAGTTCAGGTATAATTTTAGTCAACAGATTTTCCTGAATTTGGGCGGCCCTTTCCAGCTCTGCTTCCATCAGTTGTTTTTCCTGCCGTTCGTTTATGAGCATATAGTTGACCAGTCTTGAGGCTATTATATTACCGAAGGTCGCGAACAAGCGCAGGTAGTCGTTGCTGTAACGGTGCATGGGATTGGCCGTATCGGCATACAGAATCCCCAGCACCTTGCCTTCATCAAACAGCGGCACGGCCATGGCCGATTTCAAATTAGAAGCTACAATTGACTCCTGCTTGGCAAAGCGCTCATCGCTGCTGGAGTCACCTATTAAGACAGAAGTCTTGTTAGTCAATATTTCATTGATAATCGTTTTGGACAGAGTAAAAGTACCGGGGTCTACGCCTGGTGGCAGGAACAGAGCATCGGGATAAACTGATTTC
>JADFLZ010000451.1 GCA_022564135.1 Candidatus Zixiibacteriota bacterium | reverse complement strand
CGTCACCGACTTCGAACTCGACAAGTACCTGCCCATGCTGTAGAGGGTAATGGGGCAGATGAGGACATCTGCCGCCCACAAAAAAGCGGCGCTCTATTCGTCATTCCACGCTTGACGTGGAATCCAGCCGGTAATACTAGCGCTAATGTTCGAGTAATAGTCTTGTTTCGTTATGATCCCACCCTTCGGCTTCGCTCAGGACCTTGCCGCAAGCGGTGGGCGACCCGATATTTTGTCATTCCCAGCGTAGGCGGGAATCCATCTTTTCCTTGCACGTGACCATAGTGCACCACATTACGGAAAATCCGCTAGGCCCACAATTGGGTTCGTTTTGTCATATTTCACTTTTCGCATAATAAGTTTTGTAGTAATCTTGAGTTAGATATTCGGGGTCAAGTTATTCTCTGTTCATAGTAATCAAGCTGGGGCGGAGTATTTTGCAGTGATTTGGGAGTGAAATTGTGATGTTTTTTAAGGAATCCACATGAAAGAGTTAGAGAACCAAATTTTTATATCTTACGCAGAAGCTGATAGAGATATTGCCGATAATCTCCGTTATCATTTTAAGAAATATATGGTAGGAGCATGGACTTATAATAGTGATAAAACACCAGGTGAGGATACTTGGGCTGAAATCGTTGAGAAGATTGAAAGGTCGAAAATTGTTCTTTGGTTGTGTTCTTCTTACTCGAATAATTCAAAAGGTCAAAGTAGAGAACTAAGTATTGTCGAAGAATGTAAGTTAGAAGTAAAGCCTATTCGGATACCCGTGTTATTGAGAGACACTAAATTGGAAGATTTGCCTGTACAACTTCAACGTCTAAATTACTTGAGGCTTTCAATAGATAAAATAAATTCAGTTACTCTGGAAATTATCAAGACACACTTCCCAAAAATGTCAGAGCGATTTAGATCTGATAACTGGTTTTACCCAAACCCATCCGATTGGTTGGAGGTTGTCGGCTTATTTGACGTTATGGAGAATTGCTTTGAACTGGGCGATTTGCTTTATTTTAGAAGATTAAGTCCAATGGGGCTGTTTGAGTGTTATTCACCTCAAATTGAAGGACTTTATTGGCTTCCCTCTAATACTGTTAAGCTCGTCAATCTTACAGAAACTGAGCAAGAAGAAAGAGAATCTTTAGTTCCATTCATTTATACTATTTCTGCGATGATAGATGCGGACCATGTCGGTTTTCAAGCAATCAAAAAGAATTATGGGTGCGAAGACTCTATAGATGGATTCCCGCCTGCGCGGGAATGACAATATAATACCCGGCATTATAAGACAGGCCTCTGTTCACCGATTCAATATTCTAAACTTGTCTGCGCTTCTATAATCCCTATATTTCACCCATGCCAGACTACAAAGAATTAACCGCCAAGCAGATGGCTGACGGAGTCAAATCCGGGGAGCTGTCGGCGGTGGAGCTTGCCAAAGAAGCTATCAATTTAGCCAAGACCGAAGGCAAGGAATTAAATGCCTTTATTACAATCTGCGAAGAGAAAGCTCTGAAGCAGGCCGCGGCGGTTGACGCGCTCGTGAAAAAAGGGACTTCGTCCCCGTCACAGCCGCTGGCCGGAGTGCCGGTGGCTGTCAAAGACAATATCTCTTACACCGGCTACGCCACGACTTGTGCTTCGCATATTCTTGATGGCTACGTTCCGCCTTACGATGCGACCTGTGTTAAAAATCTAATTGATGCCGGCGCCATAATAATCGGCAAAACCAATATGGATGAATTCGCCATGGGGTCATCGAATGAAAATTCGTTCTACGGCCCGGTCAAAAATCCTGTCGACCATTCACTTGTCCCGGGCGGTTCCTCGGGCGGCTCGACTGCGGCGGTGGCACAAAAAATCGTGCCGATAGCGTTTGGCTCTGAGACAGGCGGCTCGGTGCGTCAGCCGGCAGCGCTGTGCGGAGTGTTCGGGCTGAAACCAACCTATGGCGGCATCTCGCGCTACGGCTTAGTGGCCTTTGCATCATCGACCGACCAGATCGGCCCGCTGGCTCGAACTGCTGAAGATATCGCGCTGGCTTATCAGGTCGCAGCCGGACGCGACGAAAACGATTCGACTTCGGTAGCTTTCGACCATCCGGTATATTCTGAAAAATTAACGACCGACAAAAAATTCAAAATCGGCATCCCCAAAGAATATTTCGCCGAGGGGCTTGACGATGAAGTAAAGCAGGTAGTCGAAGAGGCTATCAAACAATTAGAAAAAGCCGGTCACACTTTTAAAGAAATTTCGCTGCCAATGACCGAGCGGGCTATTGCTGTCTACTATATTATCACCAGCGCCGAGGCATCGTCCAATCTGGCCCGTTTTGATGGAGTAAAGTATGGTCTTCGCGAAGCCGGCGATCAGGATTTGATGACCATGTATTCGACTACGCGCGCCTCGGGATTCGGTGCT
>JADFLZ010000450.1 GCA_022564135.1 Candidatus Zixiibacteriota bacterium | reverse complement strand
TAATCAAAGACTTAAAAATCGCCGGGCGAATGTTCAAAAAAGAAAAGTACGAACACAGCTACCCCTTTTGCTGGCGCTGTCATTCGCCGCTTATTTATATCGCCCGTCAGTCCTGGTATCTCAAAACCACTCAGTTTAAACAGAAGTTAATAGACAATAATAATTCCATTAACTGGGTGCCCGATGAAATCCGGTCTGGCCGCATGCTCAACTGGCTGGAAAACAATGTCGACTGGTCGCTCTCGCGCGAACGGTTCTGGGGCACACCGATTCCTATCTGGGTCTGCGACGATGACAACTGCGATAAGAAGAAAGCTATCGGCTCAATTGAAGAAATGCTGAAAGAAGCCAATGACGACAAATGGCAAAAAATTTATGATTCTGGTGAACTAGACCTTCACAAACCGATGATGGACGATGTCAAATTCACTTGCCAGTGCGGCAGCAGTATGACGCGCATCCCTGAGGTTGTCGATGTCTGGTTTGACTCCGGCGCCATGCCCTTTGCCCAGTGGCACTACCCTTTTGAAAACAAAGAAGAATTCGAAAATAAATATCCAGCCGATTTTATTTCCGAAGCTGTTGATCAGACCCGCGGCTGGTTTTATTCACTGCTGGCAATTTCAACTTTACTTTTTGATAAGGCACCGTTTAAAAATGTAGTCGTACTGGAATTTATTCTGGATAAAGCCGGCAAAAAAATGTCCAAACATAAAGGCAACGTGGTTGATCCCTTTGTAGTGGTTGACAAATACGGCGCCGACGCTGTCCGCTGGTATATGGTCTCAGCTTCCAACCCCTGGCTGCCGACTCGCTTTGACGAAAACGGCCTGGGCGAAGTTGTCCGCAAATTTTTTGACACTTTAAAAAACACTTACTCATTTTTTGCAATCTATGCCAATATCGACGGAGTCTTAGAAAAAGCCGAAAGCGCCAATCAATCGCTCAACGAATATTTACAAAGCAAAGCCGGTCAGCCTGAACGGTTTGACCGCTGGATTATTTCTAAGTACAATTCCCTAATAAAAGAAGTAACTGCGCAGTTTGATAAGTATGAAATCATGCGCGCTACCCGCGCCGTTCAGTATTTTCTGATTGAAGAGCTTTCCAACTGGTATGTTCGTAACAACCGCCGCCGCTACTGGGCCAAAGGCGATGACCCTTCAAAAATGCGGGCTTATCTGACACTTGTACAATGTCTTCAGGGTGTCTGTCAGTTGATCGCCCCGGTGGCGCCATTTATGTCTGAACTTATCTGGCGCGAACTGACAGCTGCTGCAAGAAAAAGTGGCGATGATATTGTCTCTGTGCATATGACTCAGTTCCCCAAAGCAGACGAATCAGCTATCGACCTGGAGCTTGAAGAAACAATGGAGTTAGTTGAAAAAATCGTGTCGCTCGGACGCGCTGCCCGCTCAAGGAAAAATATCAAAGTCAGACAGCCTCTGGGAAAGCTATTAGTCGAGCTTCCGGCCGGGACCAAATCAGAAAAACTGAAGAACGATCTGGCAATTATCAAAAGTGAACTAAATATAAAAGAGGTCGAAGCCGCTGAAAATCTTGACCAGTACCTGACCTATACGGCCAAACTGAATTTCAAAACCGCCGGACCAAAACTCGGCGGCGCTGTCAAACAAGCTGCAGCCATGCTCAGCCAGCTGACCGAGACCGATGTTAAGAAATTTGTAAAAGATGGCTCCTTGAAACTGTCAATTGACGGCAAAGATATTTCGCTGTCGTCAGATGAGGTCGAAGTTATCAAAAATGAAAAAGACGGCTTTGCAGTAGAGAGTAATGGCGGCCTTACGGTGGCCTTGACAACTTTGCTGACTGCTGACCTGATTGACGAAGGCTTCGCCCGGGAGCTTGTTAACAAAATTCAGAATATGAGAAAAAGCTCCGGATATGAAGTGACCGATTTTATCTCTGTCAGAATTAAGTCGACTGATAAAATCGGGCAGGCCGCCAAAAAACACAGCGAGTTTATTAAAAAGGAAACTCTGGCCGAAAGTTTCCAGTTTTCCGAATCGGAAACTCCCGATGGCGCCACCGAATGGAATATCAACGGAGAAAAAACTTTGATAGCCTTAGCTAAGGTATAATCTGATTATGAACAAATCCCCATTCAAAAAAAGCGAGCTCGAAAAATTCCGCCAGTTACTTTTAGGTAAGCGTAAAAGCCTGATTCACGAAATGGGCGGAGTGATGAAAGAGCAGTTTAGCTCTACCCCCAAAGATGCCACCGGCGACCATTCTTCGCATTCCTACCATATGGCCGACCAGGGCACCGATGCCATGGAGCGGGAATTAGCTTTTATGTTCGCTTCGAAATCGGGGCGGCTGGTTTACCACATCGATGAAGCTCTCAGACGGATTGATGATGGCATCTACGGTTTGTGTTTTAGCTGTAATAAGCCGGTAGCTGTATC
>JADFLZ010000051.1 GCA_022564135.1 Candidatus Zixiibacteriota bacterium | reverse complement strand
GAAACCGTCGTTATCTACATCACCCGCCGAAGCAACCGACCAACCGAAGCGGTCATCTCCCGCCTCGCCGGTGAATACGTATAGTGTATCGCCCGTCTTACCGGAAAAAACATAGGCTCGTCCGGCAGCAGGGCCAGCAGCGTCATTGTCATCAGCTCCTACGATCAAGTCATCAAAACCGTCGTTATTTACATCACCCGCAAAAGCAACTGAAAAACCGAGCTGATCGAATTCCGCCTCGCCGGTAAAAACAAAAAGCGTATCACCACTCTGACCGGAAAAGACATAGGCCCGACCTGCTCCATTGCCACCAGCGTCGTTTCTGAAAGCCCCCACGATCAGGTCATCATAGCCGTCATTATTAACATCACCGGCCGAAGACACCGAACCACCAAAGAAGTTAGCTGTATCCTCGCCAGTGAAAACATAAAGTGTATCTCCTGTCTGACCGGAAAAAACATAAGCTCGCCCGGCATCAGTGCCGCCAGCGTCATTACGAGGAGCGCCCACTATCAGGTCAGCGAAACCGTCGTTATTTACATCACCCGCCGAAGCAACTGAAACACCGAACCAGTCTTCTGCCGCTTCGCCTGTGAATACATAAAGCGTATCACCGTTTAGACCGGAAAAGACATAGGCCCGACCGGCTTCAGAGCCACCGGCGTCATTTTTCCAGGCACCCACGATCATGTCATCAAATCCATCGTTGTTGACATCTCCAGCCGAAGCTACCGAAACTCCGAGGTAATCAAATTCCACTTCGCCAGTGAAGACATATACCGGCGTGACCCCTGAATGCGCTGTTGAAACAGACACAATAAGAATAATAATGGATAGCAACAAATTCCGATTAGAGCGTTTCATAGTATGTCCTTGTTGTTGTAAGGGACTTAATTTTCAATATCAGGCTGCGAAATGATAATTCTTAAAAACAATATCAGCAACCCGCCAGACTCGTAATTAAAGAATTTGTACTTCAATTTGCACAAAATAGGTCTGTTTGTCAAGGAATTCGTGGACTATTTAGGGAAGAATTATTAGTCAGGACCAGACCAAGCAGGCGGGTCCCGACCTGCGATTCAAATTTCTGTGGGCGGCAGGCCGGGTGGCCCACTGCTTGCGGTGGGTTCCTAACAACTATATTTTTGTGGGCGGCAGACGTCTCGTCTGCCCCTCGAATCCGCTCAGGACAAGCGCAAGCTCAGGGTGACTGTTATATAAAAGATGGATTCTCAGCTTTGGTTCCGAGCGAAGACTCGGGGCCTCCGCCCCTTATAGGAACTAAAGCTGGAAAGACAAAAGGGAAATACCAATGTCAATTGGGTTATAATCTTCAATTCAATGTTGATTATTATCGGTCGAGACTTTAACCAGTTTGATGCGGCGCTTTTCTACCTTGTCGATCTCGAATTCCAGATCGTTCCATTTGAGTTTTTGCCCGACAACAGGGGTAGTTCCGGCCAGGTTATACAACAGACCGCCGACCGTTTCATAGTCCCCCTCATCATGATCGGTATCCAGGTAATCCTGCAGGCGTTCCACTCTCATCGTAGCATTAATCAGTAAGCGGCCGTCGGTCAGTTTGATGAACTCTTCTTCTTCGGTATCATGCTCGTCATGAATTTCACCAACTATCTCTTCGATAATATCTTCGAGAGTAACCAAACCGGCCACTCCGCCGAGATCGTCCATGACAATGGCAATATGCTGTCTGCCGACTTTAAATTCCTGCAGCAAGTCGCCGATGACTTTGGTTTCGTTGACAAAATATGGTTTGCGCAAATAACGGCTGATGTCGAAAGTTTCGCCGCGTCCCGGCATCTGATTAAAGAGGTCTTTGACATAAATCATGCCGATTACCTTGTCTATGACTTCATCATAAACCGGATAGCGCGAATGACCGTCTTGTAAAATAACTTCGCGAATTTTCTTAAACGACATCGACTTTTCGATACCGGTGATTTCGACTCTGGGGATCATTACTTCGCGGACAACTTTCTGGTCTAAAAGAAATATCTGACCGATCATTTCCTTTTCATCCTCTTCAACCAGTGTCTCGCCAATACCCGCCTGCTCGGCCAGCGCTTCTATGGCACGTTCGACAATTTCTTCTTTTTCTTCTTCGGTCACCGGTTCGGCAGCATTGGCTTTGATTATTACGCTCCGGTATTTTCTGACGATAGGCAGCATCAAGAATGTAATAATTCTCAGATACCAGAGTTTTCTTATCATTTTAGAATTGATTGCTGTTCGCGAGGAGCGCCTGGGAAGATACTCTACTATTAAAACATAACCTATCCAGATTGTCAGCAGCGACAACGACCAAATTGCAATTTTTGCCAGTATCATCTCGATTGGAATAGAAATAAGAAAAAGCACTGCCGCGACCGTTATGGCGACCAGCGAAATGGCCTTATAGACCATGCTGACCTGCATAAAATCCTGCGGGTCGGCGGCTAAACGCTCCAGAAACTTCTTCTGGCCTGTGCTGACTTTGTCATACAAAGATTCAAGTTCGTCCGGGTCAAGATTTACTGCCAGTGAGTAAAGAGAAACTCTATAGGCGATAATATAAAATAATATTATCAAGCATGCGAACAGCAACTGGTACCACATCAGCTGTCACCTGCCTTTAATTTTGACAAAAAGTATTGTTCACGATTTTGCATTTTGACAGTATCATTCTTTTTTAAATGGTCATATCCCAGTAGATGTAAAAGACCGTGGCAACAGAGCCTCAAAAGTTCGTTGCTAAAAGTATTAGCAAACTGTGGAGCCTGCATTCTGGCGATAGCGCTAGAGATGTATATCTCGCCAAAAACTGAGTCGTCTCCGCCTGAGTCGTCAAGGTTAAATGACAAAACATCGGTGGCTTTATCTATCTGGCGATGAGATTTATTTAGCTGCTGGATTCGTTTTTTGGTGGTAAAAACGAGATTGACTCTGCTGCCTGCGTCTGGTTCGGTTTCTTTGTTCATAATCTTGTCAAAGAGATTGAAAATCTTTTGCCTGGGAACTCTTACTGAAACTTCTTTAAAAATGTAAAGCTTCATCATGAGACTTCAGCAGTTGCCTCCTTCCTCTTTGGATATTCTATTCGGCGATGGAAAGCGGCGATTAATATCAGAGAAAAAGCTTCTCTGATTTTCGCCAGATCACGCAATGTCAGCGGACACTCATCAAGTTCGCCCGACTCAAAACGATCGTTGATTATTCTCTGAATCAAATTATTTATACGTGCCGGTTTGGGGTCATCAAGAGTACGACTGGCGGCTTCGACCGCATCTGCCAGCATGGCGATGCCGGTTTCTCTTATCTGTGGTTTTGGCCCGGGATAACGAAACTTGTCGATTTCCTTGGGATCGCTGCCCTGCTCGATAGCTTTGTTATAAAAGTAAGTCTGCACCATGGTGCCGTGGTGTTCTTCGATAAAGTTTAAGACATCATCCGGAATATCTTCTTTTTCTCCAAGCTGCCGGCCACGTTTGACATGAGAAGAAAGAATTAAAGCAGACATAGTCGGTGTCAGCTGCTCATGTTTGGATTTTACACTCAGCTGGTTTTCCACAAAGTATTCCGGAATTTCAATTTTTCCGATATCATGGAAATAAGCGCCGACTCTGGCTAAAAGAGGATTGGCATCTATCGCTTTGGCTGCTGCTTCACAAAGATTGCCGACTGATATCGAATGATGATAAGTGCCCGGGGCTTCGAGGGCCAGCCGTTTTAGAAGCGGGTGATTTAAATCTGACAGTTCAAGCAGAGTCAGGTCAGTGGTAATACTGAAAAGAGTCTCAACAAAAGGTATAAAGAAAATACTCAGGACAACAGAGACAAAACCCGAGCCTGCCGCATAGAGCAGCAAAGTCTGCAGGTCACCGGCCGGATTAAGTTTGAGGCTCTCAATCATTATTACAAAAATCATGTAAGACAGCACAGTTGTCATCACGATTCTTATAAACTGTGTGCGACGGCGGACCTCGCTTGATATCAAACTTGTCACCGTGCCCATTGAAATGGTCAGGAATGTCAGGGTGAAATCGAAACGGTGCATGACACCAAGCAGCAATGCCAGTGCAATGGCAGAAATTATTCCAATCTGAGCGTCAAATAAGACCGTGATTACAATTGGCAGCATTGCTACCGGAAAAGCATAAATTGGTATATCAAAGTTCGCTGCAAATTTTACAAAAACCAGCTGAATGGCAAAAACTAAAAGAACTGCCAGAAGTTTCTTGTTCGAATTGTAAACATCACTGCGGAAATAAAACAGATACGAAAACAGAATTCCCAAGGCCAGAAAAGTTAATAAAATTCTTCCTGCCACCGGCACCGCTGCATAAAACCAGCCATCTTTGACAGCCTGTCTTTGCAGTATCAAGGTCATTATTTCAATTTTTCGTTCCTGGTCTTTGGTGATTCTGGCGCCGGCACGGACAATTACATCCCCCTGTTTGACGACTTCTTTAACATCAGAGATTTGGTCAAACTCCTGCCCCAGCCTGGCCAGATATTCCGCTGCGTTATAATACAGATTGGGATGTAAAAATGAGCGACCGACCAGATTGTATAACTCTACGTCGATCGATTCAAGGTCGTTCAATTTTTCCAGTGACTGCAGCAGAATCGTCTGTGCTTCAGCAACATCGATTAATCTTTTCCGGTTATGAAGCGACTCTTTTTCGCCCCTTCTGACAATGACAAATTTTATCTTTGGGTCTGAAAGAACAGACTTATCGGGAATCATTCCGATTTCATAGAATTCATTTAAGAAAATCTTTTCAAGTGCTGAGGCGACTATCTCCGATGATTCTATATGAATAGACCGCCGTATAGCTGTTTCACTCATCATCGGAAAGCGCGACGAAACTGTTTCGACAAGTTTATCTTCGGCGATTTCCGGCCGGTTGCGCAAATTCACGCTTAAAGAATCAATCATGCCGAAAAACAGATGCAGATTTTCAATCGTATTAGTGACGATACCTGTATCATAATCGAGGACATACGGTACCGACAGCCGGGCTTCGTTTCGTAATTCTTTAATCTCTTTATCGGTTCTTGTTACCGGAATGCGAAAGGGAGCTTCGATATCTTCGTAGGATATATCTCCGGCGCGCGGCATATCAAGCGGGTCGAGAAGTTCATCTCCCGGATAAAACACGCCTATCAGTACTGCCGAAATAAGCAGGATAGCCAGTTTTTGAAATTTACTGCGGGCATCGGCTTTATGAATCTGCCGGCTGGCACTTTGTACTTTGAGAGTGCGCTTGATAGCCCTTTTTAATTTTAGAAGCGGAGATGAAAACATTGTTTATATTGAATTGGGTTTAGCGATTTTTTCTGGACCTTGATTCGTGCTTTTCATATGCTTTTATTATGCTCTGCACCAAACGGTGCCTTACAACATCCCTTTCGGTAAGATAAACAAATCCTATACCAGGCGTATTTCCAAGTATTTTCTGAACTTTTACTAAACCAGAGGGTTTGCCCGCCTCCAGATCAATCTGTGTAATATCGCCTGTAATAACGGCTTTTGACTTCTCACCCAACCTGGTTAAGAACATTTGCATCTGGGGGCTGGTAGTGTTCTGGGCTTCGTCTAAGACCAAAAAGGACTCATTTAATGTCCTGCCCCGCATAAAAGCCAGGGGAGCAATTTCGATAATTCCAATTTCGAGAAGTTTTCTGATTTTGTCCGGCGGCATCATATCATATAAGGCATCGTAGACCGGCCGCAAATAAGGGTCTACTTTGGCGCGCACATCACCGGGTAAAAAACCGAGTGATTCACCGGCTTCTACCGCCGGTCGGGTAAAGACAATGCGCTCGACTTTTTTGGCCTTAAGTTCAGCCAGCGCCATAGCCACGGCCAGATAGGTCTTGCCCGTACCGGCCGGACCGATTGCAAAAACTATATCGTTTTTATCAACCAGCTCGACATATTCTTTTTGTCCGATAGTTTTCGGCTTTATATTTTTCTTAAGCGAGCTTGAGAGTAATGACTCAGTTGCAATAGAAGCAGCCGGACCAATACCATTTTCCTGCACCATCCCGATAGCATAGTTGACATACTGTTCTGTTATAATTTCCCTTTGCTTGATGCGCGTGACCAGGTCGCTTATTACTCTAAGCGTTTTCCCCACATCGGGAGACGTGCCCTCGACAATTATTTTGTCTCCGCGCGCAATTATCCTGGTGCCCAGCCGGGTTTCAATTATGCGCAGGATTACGTCGTTCTGGCCAAAGAGCAGCCGTTCGTCTATGCCTTCGACTACAAAATTTCTTTGAACAGTTTCGCTTGTTTTAACAGTCATAATTAGTCCTGCTAATTTTTCTGTGATGATTTAATGGTCAAGCCCAACTCTTCGAGCTGAACGGCGTCTAATTCTGTCGGTGAACCGTCCATCGGCGAAACTGCATTGGCTGTTTTCGGAAAGGCAATTACATCGCGGATTGAACTGCTGCCGGTCATCAGCGCTACCAGTCGGTCAAGTCCTGCTGCTATCCCGGCATGCGGCGGCGCGCCGTATTCGAAAGCCCGCAGCAAAAAGCCGAACATCTTCTCGGCCCGTGCATTATCAATACCCAGTATATTTAAGACTTTCACCTGCAAATCCCGGCGATTGATTCTCTGTCCGCCGGAGGCAATCTCCCAGCCGTTTATGACCCAGTCGTACTGTAAGGCTCTGGCCCGGCGCCAGGGATGCTCAGGACTATCAGTCGGAATGTCCGTATTAAAGCCTTCGTCTATCAGTTTCAAATCGCTCTCATGAGGGTGCGAAACTATGTTATGCATGGCGTCGAATGTTTTGTCTTCCTCGTTATAGTCAAACAGCGGAAAATCTTTGACCCACAAAAATTCCCAGCGGCTTTTGTCTATCAGGTTATGCTTGCGGCCTAAATGCAGACGAAGCTGCCCCAGAATTGATTCTGTCTTATCTTTCTTATCTGAGACAATAAAGAGCGCATCGCCTTTGGCAGCTTCGGCTTTTTCACAGAGCTTATCTTTGATTGACTCACCGATAAATTTGAGAATCGGTGATTTGTCTTCGCTTTCGGTTCTTAAAATATAGGCCAGACCGCCGGCGCCAAGTTTTTTGGCTTTGTCCGTTAAATCATCGATTTCTTTGCGCGAGCAGCTGCCGCCGCCTTTTAAGACTATGCCCTTGACAACGCCGCCTTTGGCAACGTTTTCTGCAAAAACTTTGAAATCACAGTCTTTGACAATCTCAGTCAAATCAACTAATTCCATATCAAAACGAAGGTCCGGCTTATCACTGCCCCAGCGATTCATTACTTCTTCATAAGTAAACTGCGGAAAGGGAGTTTTGATTTTGATATTCATAACCTCGTCAAAGACAACCGCCGCCATTTTTTCTATGACCGCAAAAACATCATCAGGGGTGGCAAAGGACATTTCCAGATCTATCTGAGTATGCTCAGGCTGACGGTCGGCGCGTAAATCTTCATCGCGCATGCACCGCGCTAACTGAAAATATTTGTCGAACCCGGAGACCATCAAAATCTGTTTTAATAACTGAGGCGACTGCGGCAGCGCATAAAATTTGCCGTTATAAGTTCTGCTGGGCACAACATAATCACGGGCGCCTTCGGGAGTAGAACGAATCAACATCGGCGTTTCAATTTCATAGAAACCAACACTATCCAGATGATTGCGCACTGCCAGGGCGACTTTGTGTCTTAAATGTATGTTATGCTGCAGAGGACCGCGCCTGAGGTCAAGATAGCGGTACTCGAGCCGCAGCTGTTCGTTGGCTTTGCAGTCGTCTGTAATTTCAAACGGCGGGGTTTTTGAGGCCGACAGAATATGAAATTCTTCGACATTGATCTCAATCTCGCCGGTTTTGAGTTTATCGTTTTTGGTGCCTTGGGGACGCTCGACCACTTTGCCTTTTACCGCCACCACGAATTCGTTGCGACAGCGCTCGGCGTCGGCCATCATTTTTTGGTCAATTGCCTGGGGATTAATCACGACTTGAGTAATTCCGTAGCGGTCGCGCAGGTCTAAAAAGAGAACGCCGCCCAGATTTCGATTGGCATTGACCCAGCCATTTAAGCGGATATCGGCGCCAATATCGGACGGCCTGAGTTCGCCGCAGGTATGTGTTCGTTTAAGCTCAGAAAACGAGATCAATAAATCTCCTCTAACTAATTGCTGTATATTCGCTTATCGGCCTTAGCCGCAAAAAGTTCAGTGCTTCGATACAGTTCTTCAACTCAAATAAAAGCTATATTAGTGGGGTGATTAAGTCAAGAAGCGAGCTAAGCGATATATATAACGATATATTGATTAGCAGCCATAATCAGCATATTCAAAATCATCTACGTGCCAGCAATCAAACTCGAGATACTTTTTATGTGCAGTTACAACCGTATCCATCCATGCAGGTCTTAGACTATCGGGGGGATAATTTGGATACACTTCAAGAAAGGAATCAATGAAATAGGCACGATCATTTTCAACTCGGAAATAATAATATTCAGAGCTTATACATCCTGAAGGGCAATCACCATAAGCATGGCGAAAAAAGTATTTTATTTCATCGCGGTCCCGAATCAGATGCAGTACAGGCCAATCACCCACTTTTCCTAGAAAAGTGACGAATTTAAAACCTGGCAGACCAGCATATCCAAAAAGCAATACCAGTGAATTCAACCGACCTTTGAACTTTAGAGTGATTTGTCCATACTTATCATGTCGCCATCCGGGCATAATTGTATCGATACGATAATAATCGTTCAAGCTGTCCCAGTGATGGTAAGTACCTGCCACTATACTGTCATGTGTGGGTGGCGATACCCATATTGATATAATACTGGGATGATAAAATGGTTCAAATTCTATATTGACATGTGTTATAGAATCTGACCAGGTCTCCCTTATTAATTCCAACTCTTCTTTTATCTGCTCATACAAAGGCAACGGTGCAATCAGTTTCCCAGACAGATGCAAAGCAGCCAACTCAGCTTCTTCATTTTCCATCGGCGTTAAGGAAAAATCAGGATCCTTTTGGATGGTCGGGCTTAGTGATTTGTCGTCGCAACTTACCAGAAAGACCACCAGTGAGAAAACAGATATGAGATATATTTTTGAATGCTTCATTTTCTACCCCTTAAGTATGCAGTTCTAATATAATAAACGTGGAATGGCTTTACAATGTTTAATATGATTATCGAAAAAGAGTGCGCTTGACTAATCTGCAATTTTGGCCTTATTTCAGGGATTTTGCGGCAGTGCCGATAAAATAATATAGCATTATGAATATATCGCGATACTTAACAGAAGACTTAATCAAGCTCGAGATGGAAACCGTTATCGAGCCGCCGGATGAATCCAGCTCTTTAGTGCGCTGGCGCACTGCAGGCAAAGAGAAGATTCTCAATGAACTGGTCGGTCTTCTGGAAAACGATTCCCGCATCGGTAACCGCAAGAAACTATACGAAGATTTTGTCAATCGCGAAAAAAAAGCAACGACTGCAATCGGGCATGGCATAGCTTTTCCGCATATTCGCTCGATGCAGGCCAAAGAATTTAGGATTGC
>JADFLZ010000449.1 GCA_022564135.1 Candidatus Zixiibacteriota bacterium | reverse complement strand
TCATTGCGGCATCTGCTGCATTTTTGGCCTTTACCAGAATTTCAGGACTGGCCTCAAAATTGAAGTAGCTGAGGGAAAGCATTCTGGCCAAAAAATAATTTGCCTGATAAAAGGTAGAGTCCAGCGCTGCCGCCTTTTCAAACATCTCGATCGCCAAATTACGATTTTTGCGATCAATGCCTCTTTCCGAGTAATCTTTACCCCGCAGGTAGAAGTCGTAGGCCTCCATATTGGTGGTGGGTTGCGCTGAAGATGATGAAACCTCTGCCGGACCTGCCAGAGTTATATCCAGA
This sequence comes from Candidatus Zixiibacteriota bacterium, assembly GCA_022564135.1. Classification (GTDB taxonomy): domain Bacteria; phylum Zixibacteria; class MSB-5A5; order GN15; family FEB-12; genus JACZWU01. The sequence goes on along the minus strand of JADFLZ010000449.1, from coordinate 2,149 downwards.
GCTTCTGCAATACTTGTAGCAATATCTGACTGGACAACGAAAATCTGAGTCAGCGCCCGCTCGTAGTTTTCACTCCAAATATGGCGGTCATCGGCTACTCTGATAAGCTGGGGTGTTATCCTGACTCTGTCTATGTCGCCGCTTTTGTCCCAGCGGATAGTGCCTTCTAATACGTAATCTACCCCAAGTTCTTTACCTATCTCTTTGACCGTTTTGCTGCCGTCTCTATATTTGAGAGCGCTGGTGCGCGAAATGACCCCAATGCCGGCTATGCTGGCCAGTCGCGAGGTTATTTCATCGGTAATGCCGCTTGCAAAATAGGCATCTTCGGCTTGGCCAAGATTTTCAAACGGCAGCACTACCAGCATTGGTGTGCCGGATTCGGTCGAACTCTGCCCAAAAGGCATCAACATATAAACAATAATAGTTGCTGCCAGGGCCAGACCAGCCGCTCCAATTACCATGAACTTTCTGTTCGATTTTTTCTGGTAAGCCGGCACCGCTGGTGAACTTCCGCTGATTGCCAGAAGTTTCAAATCGGCAGTAATATCGGCGGCGTTCTGATAGCGCAGCGACGGGTCACGCTGAAGCAGCTTATTTACAATGCGCTGAAGTTCATCCGGAACCTCCGCACGATATCTTGATAGTGGCTCGGCTGTGTCGTTTACTATTGATTTGAGAGTGGCAGCGTCGCTGTCACGCTTAAACGGCGTACGACCGGCTATCAACTCGTATAAGACAATGCCAAATGAGAATAAATCCGAGCGGTGGTCAATTTTTTGCCCCTGGGCCTGTTCCGGCGACATATAGGCCACGGTACCGATTGTTGAGCCGGCTTTGGTGACTTCTTCGCTGCCCTTAAAAGTGGCCAGCCCAAAATCCAGAATTTTAGGACGGCCGTCACTGTCGACTACAATGTTCGATGATTTAATATCACGGTGAACTATTCCGGCTTGGTGGGCCTTGGACAGGCCATCACATATCTGAATAGCTGTATCGATAATTTTGTTGGTCGGTAATGGCTCATTGTGGCAGAAATCATGTAACGACCGCCCTTCGACATGCTCCATCACGATATATGGCCGGCCATTAAATTCGCTGACTTCATGAATAGTTACGATATTTGGATGGTTAAGCTTAGCAGCTGCCTGGGCTTCTCTTTTGAATCGCGCCCTGTGCTCATTTTCGGCTGCAAGATTCAGCGGCAAGAATTTGAGTGCCACCCGGCGACCCAGCTCAGTATCTTCGGCCAGATAAACCTCGCCCATGCCGCCGGCTCCGATTTTCTCGGATATACGGTAGTGGGCTACCATTGTACCTTTGGTCAGGACAACGTGAGTTCTGGTATTGTCGTTTTGCTCTTCGGTCATATTTATGTTTCGTACTTTTCTATTAACGCCTTAAAGCGGGGACGGTCCCGTAGTGGTTTCCACAAAGGGTCTACCTGCAAAAATGCAGCAGAAGTAAACCCGGGTCTACTCATTATAAGCTCTAGTTGAGTTAAGGCTTTATCGTACAATCCGAATATAACCAAAACTTCGGCAAAGTTAAAATGTAAAAATGGGGAGTCAAAAAAGTCATCTGAGACCGATAATAAATCGATAGCAATTTCGCTGTGTGCTATTGCCGAATCGGTCTGCCTTAGCCCGGCATAAGCCAATCCCAGCGAACTGTGAAACCAGGAATCATCTTCGGCCACTTCAATCTTGTGGACCAGATTATTTCTGGCTGAATCGGCATATACTCTTTCTTGCTCCAGTTCCCCGCTCAGACGGTTATGCTGTGCATTAAATAAGTAGTAGGCAATTGTGTCCGTATTTGGCGTCAAACTAGTCATCTGTGACGTTGCGTTTATCATCCTTAAGAGCCACCAGTAATATTTGGATTCTCCCAAATTAATGAGGTTTAAGGCATCAGTTAAAATTCTTTCTGATTCAGCTACATCTCCATATCTTAGAATTGGAAGACTTGCACGATATATATGAGCAATGCTCAAATCCGGAGCGATGTTAATTGTCTTCTGCAAATATTCATCAGCTTCTTCAAATCTGCGCAACACTCCCAATGTGACGGCTATATTGAAAGATTTTAATTGTGCTCGCGGGTCCAATAGCATCGCCTTTTTTTGATTCTCCAGTGATTTATCGAT
>JADFLZ010000448.1 GCA_022564135.1 Candidatus Zixiibacteriota bacterium | reverse complement strand
GCAAAACTTTCACCCGGAGAAGCTTCGACCGAATCAATCCTAATTGTGGCGCTTTCGGCGCTTGCCGGAAAAAGAGTCACCAAAGCTATTACTGCCAGAACAAATATGCCTTTAACTATCAAATTCATCAAATACCTGCCTTTCAACTCTCTTAATAATCAAAATTTTTCCCTCATTTTTTCAGGCGTTTGTGGCCTGCACAAGGCCTAAATGCAAAGAGTGTGCCCTAACGAGGCGATTAGGAAAGTAGACTGCAGTAGTCCGCAAGGCCACTTATTATACCCGTCAGGGACTATCTATCAGGCTGTTTTGTAAATTTCACCGCCTTAAAGACAGCTGCCGGAAAGTTCACACAGGAATGCTAATAGAGTACGGTACCAAAATAAGATGCCTATGATAGGCAAGCAGTTGCATACACGTTTCATATAGAGGAAAGTAAGTATTTTAAAGCGGAAGTTTTTGAGCCGGTTAGTTCCAGGTCGGCTTGACATTTACGAACATGGTCTGATTTCGCCGCCAGATAAAGAATATTACTTCACGCGGCTGTTCAATTGAGATTTCGCCAAGAACCTTTTTGGCATCATCTACCGATTCTATTTCTATAGGCCCAATTCTCTGGATAATATCTCCAATCAAAAGCCCGCCGATAGAAGCCGGACCTCCCAGAGTAAGTCCCGAAACGACTACACCTTTGAAATCTTCCGAATCAAGATTGTAAATCATATAGTCAGCAAAGACCAGATCACGTACTGTCAGCTCAAGTTTGTCTTCTTTAAAGTCTGCTGCTTCCGTAGGAGAAATTGGTGCCTTTTCCAAATTTACCAGAATTTTGGTAGAATCAGAAGAACCCTGATCTAGACGCATAACCTCAAGTTCTATTGCCGCCTCAGGTCCAAAGTTGGCTATCATTCTCTGGAAGACAGCTATTTTTTCTTCACGGTCAACTTCCACCGGCTGCCCGTTTACTTCATAAATGATGTCTCCAACTCTGAGACCGCCCTTATCTGCCGGTGAATTGCGAATTATTTCATTTACAATGATGCCCCCGGCCAGGTCCAGCTGCCAGAACTCGGCTATATCCTGAGTTAAGGCCTGCAGAGAAATACCCAGCCAGCCTCTCTCTATTTCTCCTTCGGTGGGCGGATCGGCGATTAACTCTTCAATGCGCTCTCCCGTTATGACTCCCAGCATGGGAATGCCGCCGCTGCCAAACGATCCCATCATAGCGCCGCCATCGGCGGAACCGGAGGAGGGGTCCATCAGTGTGCCAAGTATACCGACCGCTTCAAGCGATTCGTTAAATATGACTGAAGCCAGCTGCATCGAATTAAAGCCAACAGTAAGTGGAAAAGGTTCAGGTGCTTCCACCAGATTGGAAACCATACCAATGTCCGCAGAAAGGGGCGGCGTGATAAACTCGGGCATGAGCATAAACAGAGCCAGCCACTCGCCAATTCTGAACTCGTGGTGTTTATTGAATTTTACAGGAGAAAATTTTTCGTTGTCTTCAGCAAGAATCTTAATAAAGCCGACCTTGGTAAAGCGGTCATAACCCAGCAATTCGCCGTCATAAGAGATTCCATCCAGAGTAGAGATTTCGATTTTAGTAGGTGTTGTCTTTACGGTTAATCCTGAAAAAGAAGAAAACATATTGTCGCTGGCTATATCGGTGCCGTCAAAGATAACCAGCCCCTCCTCGGTGACAATCGTCCCCAGATATCTTTCTTCCTGGTCACTGGTATTAATGCCGAAAGAAACTTCAATCTGCATATCAATCACAACCATGTACGCTTTGGAACGGCTTCCAAGTGTTCCGAAATCAAAGTTCTGGGAGTTCGCTGTCGCTCCGACAAAGAAAAAGAGTATAAAGAAAACAAATAGAATATTTGCTCCTGAAATTTTGCCATTACAACTCTTCATTTAGCTCCTCTTCTCCGTCTTTATCAACCGTGACAACGATGAACCTGGTTCCTCCGCCGCGTTTTATAGTCAGCAGTATTTTATCTATTCCTTCCTTAGTAAGCTGGCTATAGAGTTTTGTAAAAGCACTCAGGCCGCTAATTTCGGTCTTGTTGACCGCTTTAATAACGTCACTTCGGAAGAGACCACCGTCTTCGATAAAACCTACCCGCTTGACGCCAATTAAAAATACGCCAACTGTGTCATCCAGCTGGTTTTCGACTTTCATCTGGCGCGTAATTCCTTTGACGCTAAAGCCCCAGCCTTTAGCTTCGAAATCCTCGCCCTGCAAATCACCCAGTGATTTAGTAACAACTCCAAAGGTATAGGTTTCGCTGCCTCTTAATACTTCAAGATGGATTTTTTCGCCCGGTTTGAAACGCGATATAAGGTAGTAAAATTTGGGGAGTTCCTCAACAAAACGTGCCGATACTTCTTGATCATTAACTTTTAAGATAATATCACCGGCTTTGAGATAACTTT
>JADFLZ010000050.1 GCA_022564135.1 Candidatus Zixiibacteriota bacterium | reverse complement strand
TGCAGTTGACAGCGATAAGAGAATCAAATAGCCAAACGGTAAACTTGAAATGATCGGTTTTTCAATATTCGGCATCGCGGCAAATGCAATAAGAGCCAATAAACTCAGGTCTTCGCTGACACTTTTGGGCATCGTCTTTGGGATGGTTTCCATCATGACGATTATATCGGCACTTGAGGGTATGACAAATTCAATCAAAGCTGAGATTGGTCGTCTGGGGCCATCGACATTTGTGGTTGCCAAGATGATGATTGTAACTTCCGAAGAGGAGTTTCTTAAGAAAATAAAGCGCAAGCCAATTAACCTGAAATCTGCAGAACTACTTATAAACGAATGCAATCTATGCGAAAAAGTCTCTCCCAGAACATTTGCACAGGCCCGGTTTAAATATGGCTCCAATCATATCCGTGATGGCAGAATCATGGCCGGTACTTACAGTTTAATTGATATTATTGATATGGAAGTTGCCCAGGGGAGATTCCACTCGATGGAAAACGATTTACACCGGAGTCAAGTTGTGCTGATTGGAGACGGGGTGAAAGAGAAACTTTTCCCCGGGATTGATCCCATCGGAAAAACTTTAAGAGTTGGCAGTAAGAAATATAATATCATAGGTGTCGCTAAAAGATTTGGTCCTATCTTCGGGCAAGAACGTGACAATTTCGTGGTCATGCCTCTATCTACATACGGCGCCCATTTTGGGCAGACTCGCCGGGGACTGCAGATTGTTATCAAAGCGCTTTCAGTTGAGAAGTTAGATGACGCCATGGACGAAGTCAGGCTGCTCTTAAGGTCGCAAAGAGGCGTGGCCTATGACGAGGAGGATAATTTTGACATAATGACCGCTGATATTATTCTGGAGTTTTTAAATTCTATTACCAAGGTATTCCGAATAGCATTGATTGGAGTTTCATCAATTTCCATAGTAGTCGGAGGAATTGTGGTCATGAACGTAATGATGGTGGCTGTTTCCGAAAGAACTCGTGAAATAGGCATACGCAAAGCCATCGGAGCCAAACGAAAACATATACTATTACAGTTTCTGTTTGAGTCATTGATTCTTACTTCGACCGGCGGATTAGTAGGCATGATAATCGGCTATTTGCTGGCAAAATTTTTGGTCGGAATGATAGGCATGGAGATTTCTCCTTCGGCTTTGGCTATTATAGCAGGCCTATCTATCTCTATGGGTACGGGACTGATTTTCGGAATTTACCCGGCGCTTAAAGCAGCTAAGCTTGACCCTATTAAAGCGCTGAGTTTTGAATAGGTTCCGATATGCTACTGTCTCCTGTTGAAATAAAAAATGCCGTGATGATGGCTCTTGGTTCACTGATGAGCAATAAGTTCCGCTCGTTTCTGACAATCCTTGGCGTCATGGTAGGCGTTGGCTCGGTAATATCGATGTCGGCAGTAATTGACGGCCTTGACGGTGCTGCCAAAGACGAAGTAGACAAGATGGGTACTAATGTCATAACGGTCAGGAAATTTGCCTCAGGTACTGACTGGGATAATCTTAGCGATGAAGAGCGCAAGCGTCCGGAAATGTCGGTAGGCGAAGCCGAAGCAATTTTGGCTAACTGTCCTACTGTCGATGGTGTGGCCCCCAGGAATCACTTTTACGCACTAGGCGGGAACCAGGCAAAATATAGAAACCGCGCTTATAAAAATCCGCTGGTGATGGGGACCTGGCCGGATTATCTGAAAGTCAGAGAAAAGAATATGGAGACCGGCCGGTTCTTTTCTGAAATAGATCTCCAATACAGGTTAATGGTTTGTGTCCTGGGTACAGCAGTTGCCGAACTGTTATTTCCGAATCAAAATCCGATTGGAAAGGAAATCAGGGTCAATGGTGATAAGTTTCAGGTTATTGGAGTACTGGAGCATGTCAAGTCAAATTTTGGCGAGGACTCAGACAACACTTACGTGATAATACCTCTGACTACATTTGAAAAACTGATGCCACTGGACAAAGCTCTTACGCTGGAATGCCGGGCGCGAAGTTTCGAAGAGATTGACGAAGCCATAGAAGAAGTTACGGCAGCTTTGAGAGTATATCGCAAAGTTCCTTTTAACAAAGAAAACAATTTTGCGCTGTCGACTCAGGAACAGTTTAAGGACGAGATAAATAATATTACCAATATAATCTACATGGGTATGGTGGTGATTACGTCAGTGGGCCTTATGGTCGGCGGTATTGGCGTTATGAACATAATGCTGGTCTCTGTCACCGAGCGCACCCGTGAAATCGGAGTCAGAAAGGCTATCGGGGCCAAGCGTTCAAATATCATAATGCAATTTCTGACCGAAGCCATGACGCTTTCCGGAACCGGCGGTATCGCGGGGATTCTGGCCGGGTTGTTTTTAGGAATAACAGTTAATCTAGCTCTGGGCTTTCCTCTGTCAATTTCTCCTTTCTGGATAATTCTCGGCTTTACGGTGTCCGTCACGGTCGGACTCGTTTCTGGCATATATCCCGCTATAAAAGCCTCAAAACTCGACCCGATTGAATCTCTCCGCTACGAATAAATCAGCTTGTTTATTAGCCAGCTTTTTGTTGAACTGAACTGCGCCCGGTAATAGATTGGAACCGTAGCGTTTGAGTTTAGTTAAATTAAGTAGGCGTCATGTTTTTCAAGAAACACACATTTTTACCACTGGCTCTGTTGATTGCCATAGTTCCGCTTTTTTCTGTGCTGTCCCAGGGAGATTATGGATCACTATTTCTGGATAAAAACCAGCGCGAAATCGAAGTAGATTATGCAGCCTTTGCGATTGAGGACTCCAGGCAGATGCGTCTGGAAGTCTATTATCAGATACATAATAGTTCCCTGGCTTTTAAAGAAGACGGAGATCTTTTCGTAGCTTCTTATGACATAAAAATAACAGTAATGGATAAACGCGGCCGCCGTCTTAAAGTCGAAAAGAGAGAGAAAACTATTACAGTCGCTGATAAACGGGAGGCCCTCTCCGGCAGCAGTTACCGTACCAGTCAAATAAACTTCGTGCTTGACCCGGGCAAGTATGATGTCCGGTTTGTTCTCAATGACCACCACGCTAAGAAGAGCAATATTAAGACCAAGGAATTTAAGGCAAAACTTAAAGACGTCAGCAAAGGTAAACCAAAACTTTCCAAAATTCTGTTTGCTCAGGCGGTAGGACCGCTCCAGGATAATTCTGATTTGTTTGCCAAAGGGGATAAAGTAGTAATTCCCTCAGTAACGCATTATTACGGGGGCGGAGAAGACAAAGATAACAAGCTTCTTTATTATCTCGAAATTTATCCGGGTTCTGAAGGTCAGGCTAAGGCTACTGTCCAGACGCTGATAAGAAAGAGAAAGGGGAAAATGGTCTACCGGGATACTCTTACTTCTCTTTTGGAGAAACCATTTGCGAGGCAGATAAGAGAGATTTCCGTAGAAGGCTTTGAGCCGGGAGAGTATGAAATTGAAATTGAGCTCAAAGGAGCCCGGGGCAAGAAATTCGATAAGACAAAAGGTAAATTTCATATCAGATGGGACGAGAAATCGCTGCTGCAGCATAACTATGACGTCCTGCTCAACCAGATAGCTCTTATTGCCTCACCCAAAGATGTCAAAGAACTAAAAAAGGCAAAATCACTCGAAGAGAAAAAAGCCGCTCTCGATACTTTCTGGAAATCAAAAGACCCGTTCCCTGAAACCTCAAGAAATGAATTTAGAGCTGAATTCTATAACAGGGTCAGGCTGGCTAATGCCAATTATGGTTACCTGAGACGGCAGGGCTGGGAAACTGACCGGGGCCGCATTTTAGTAAGATATGGCATACCCGACCAGATAGAAGATTACCCCTTTGCGCTGGACGCTTATCCTTCACAGATCTGGCATTATTATCGAAAGGGAAGGTACCGCAGGTTTATCTTTGTCGATGACAGCCACGACGGCGACTATCGCCTGCAATACCCTTATGACGGCTTAGGAATCAACTCTGGCTATTGACCGAATTAGAGGTCGGTTAGATAAATTCTTCTGGTGAGTAAATCCGTATTAATATTTCTGTTACTTGTCCTGGTCTCAGCTACGTTCTGCGTGAGTGTGCAGTCGATTTCCAGCAAAGGCAGTATAACCGTTTCAGCCGGGGCGGCCGTCTTTAATAATCCGGCCTATGATTCGGTGGCGGTGGTAGAATTCCCTTTTTCAATCAGCCGCAATCAACTTGGATTTCTGCCAAGTAAGACAGCAGAAGATTCAAATATCTACGCGGCGGTTTTAGCTCAGGTTAATCTCATCGGAACAGAGGGATTCACAGTCGACTCTGCTAACACTTTCTTTATTGTCAGCGCCAGGGACAGTGCTGACGCCTCAGCTGCTGATATTAAAGTCTTTGATAAACTATCTCTGGCGGTAAAACCGGGTATATATTCAGCGAGAGTAACCATTGTTGATGTTTCATCAGGGCGCAAAGGGAGCTATTTCCTGGATAAAATAATTGTTGAGCCTCCGCGCGGGAAGCTTGATATCGGCGGTCATTACTGGGCCTATACTGCCACACTAAGTTTCGACAGTTCAAAAATTAATACCAGGCTTATTAAAAGCGGTTACTATCTGCTGCCGAATCCTTTATCAATTTTCAGCAGCAGAGACACTCTGATATTTCTCTACACCGAAATCTATAACCTGACGTATTTTGAAAACAGCGCCTTTGAGTTGTCTTTGAAGGTCAAAGATAAGTTTGGGGTGGTGACCAACTTGATACAATCCAAAAGACGCACAAAATCCGGCCGGACTGCCGCAATTGTAGAAGCTGTAAAAATAAAATCATGGCCGACCGGGCTTTATGAATTCACCCTGACTGCCAGTGATTCAGATCAGATTGATTCCGCGTTTTTCCTGATGCGTATTATTTCAACTGAAGAAGTCCGGTTTGCTCTGAAGAAAAGCTTTAGAAACGATCAATTTGATACTCTATCGCTTACGGATAGAATCAATCTTGCCACTTATGAGCTTGGCAAAAAACAACTGTCGACATTGCGGCAGTTGACAGACCAGGGTAAAGAGGAATTTTTGCGTCAATTCTGGATTGAGCGTAAGTCACAATTGTCGAACTCCGAGCTGGAATCGCAGGCAGAAATATTAAACCGATATGTTTTTGTAAACGAGAGATTCTCTCTGCCCGGACTGCCGAATTCCGGCTGGAAAACTGACCGGGGAAGAATTTATATGAAATTTGGCCGATGGGATGAACTGGACGAGCACCAGTCTCTGGGCGACAATGAGCCATTCCAGATATGGTACTATCATCGCTTAAACGGCAAACTGTTTGTCTTTCAGGATAAAAGAGGTGACAAAGAATATAATCTGGTGCATTCAAATGTAAGCGGTGAAAGATACGACCCTGCCTGGGAAAATAGAATCAAGCAGGGCCTATTTGAATTTGATTAAAAAAGTTATTTGCCGGGTTTCTTCGAAGCTGTTATGGCCGAAGCAGCCAGTTTCCTTTTGACGGGAATGGTAAATCTGCTCTGAACTTCGTCGTTTAACTCGATAGTAAAAGATTTCTCAAAAGACTTCTTCAGAACTTTTTTGCGCAGTTTAACTTTGGCCTTTGCGGTTTCGCCGGCTTTGATTTTTTTAGGAAGATCCACTTCAAAATATTCACTGGCGTACGAAATCATTTTTATCTTTAAGTCCTCGTCGGAGACGTTTCTGATTTCAAAGCTCATATTGTCTATTGTCTTTGAGCCTGTTTGAGACAGGTCAATTTTGTAAGGTCTCATAATCAGCGGATAGGTGGAATCAGGCCGGGTAACGACATTCACCGTAATTGATACAAATTTGTCCGGAGGTCCCTCATTGGTCTGAATTTTGGGACGTTTGGTTATTTTGGTCCGGTATTTCTTTGAGCTGAAAATAATCTCTAATTCTGTGCTGTCACCGACAGCAAGTACGTCCTTTAACAAAGGAGCCTTGGTGCAGCCTCAGCCGGGGACTATTTTAAGAATCTTGAGAGTGTCATCGCCCGTTGAAACCAGCCAGAATTTGTGGCTGATGGTAGAGTTCTGAGGGACATAGCCAAAATTGAACTCTTTGACGGGAATAGTCAGCCTGGGCGCGGCCATGGCAACAGATGCCAGGAGCAGCGTCAATACTGCGATTAAAACAATTGTTCTAATTTTCATATTCATAACTCCAATATATTACTTCGTCCGCCAGGCTGTCAAATATTAGTTTATTCTCAGCTGAAATTAATTATCAACATAATCAATAGTTCTTATTACCGGTATAGTAAAACGGCTGCCAAAATCATCATTGAACCTGATTGTAAAGGACTTTTGAAACCTTTTTGCAATCGAGTCTTTCAGGAGCCGGATCTCACCGGTAATTGTTTCACCCGCCTTGATTTCGACCGGCAGGTCAATTTCAAAGTAGCCGTCGGGTAAGGAAACAAGTTCGAGCTTCAAATTTTCCTTGGAAACGTTTTTGATAGAAAACTGTCTTTTATTTACCTGCTCGGTTTCGCTTTTCGGTAGAAAAATCTTAAACGGTTCTATAATTACCGGAAAAGTAGAGTCGGTCTTTGCTAAAACGTTGGCAATGATTTTGAGGCTTTTATCGGGGGTAGTCTCGTTGGTCTGGATTTTCGGACTTTTCTCAACTCGGTTTCTGAAGCTTTTAGTGCTGAATATAATTTCTACTACGGTGCTGTCGCCGGAGGCCAGCTTGTTTTTTTCGAGCGGAGCTCTGGTACAGCTGCAGCCGGGAATTATCTGTTCGATTCTGAGAGTATCGTCGCCCGTCGACAGCAGCCAGAATCTGTGAGAGACCAGCGAGTGCTGAGGTACATAGCCAAAGTTGAAAACTGTTTCCGGCAGGGTTAACCTTGGCGAGGGCCAGGCGACTGTAGCCGATATGGCCATAATTAAGACCGCTAAGACCGATATTTCATTTAATTTTTTCAAACTTATTTTCTTTTTTCCAGTCAGATGATTATACAATTTTATTCAGATTTGCTGCCATAGAATTTTCGGCGAATCGGAATAGTCAGATAATTTCCAGAGCCGTGCTTAAAATCTACTGTAAATGAAGTTTTGAACTCTTTGTCAACGAATTCGGGCAATATTTTAGCATAACCGAAAGCTGAACCTCCGGCAGGTACAGTCTCCGGCAGGAAGATAATGCATTCGGCTGGTAGTTCTGACAGCATTACCGGATAGAAGTCCTGGTCGGTGGCATTGATAATTCTGAACTCAAGACTATCGATCGACATCTCGCGGATTCGGCTCATTTCAAACTTAAACGGCCAGATACTTCCTGAATATGAAGAATCAAGAGACAGCAGGACGTTTGCCTTCAGTGATATTCTCAATGGTTTAGCTGAGCCATTGCTGTAGATTAAAGGATATCTTTTTATAGGACCCGTGGCCTGTTCGGTATTCCAGGAAATTGTCAGGTAGCTGGAATCACCCGGGGCGATCTTATCGGATTCAAGCGTGCTGATAGCACAGCTGCAGCCGGTCTTAATATCTGAAATGGTGACGGTATCAGTGCCGGTCGATTTTAACCAGAAGCTGTAGATTATAACAGAGTTTTGAGTCGTCAGTCCGAAATCGAATTTTTGGCCGCTGCTCTCCAGTTTCGGCTGTGAAAAAGCGTTAGCAGACAGAACCAAAATCACTGTTATAATAAGTAGAGTAATTCTTCTCATAGACTAATTATATTATCCAATCTCATAAAGGTTTCAGTTAATCCGCCAAGAATATAGCAGCAAGACGACAGAGTCAAGTTACCCTCAATCTGAGGCTCTGATTAAAGGTCAAATATCTTGCCCGGGTTGAGGATATTATGGGGGTCAAACTGCTTCTTTATTTTTCTCATTAAATCAACTGAGCCCCCGTGCTCCAGTGTAAAAAGATGTTTATGGGCAAGTCCTATGCCGTGTTCGCCGGATATTGAGCCACCGAGTTCTACTGCTTTTTTAATAATCAAATCGTTCAGCTCTCTGGCTTTATGCCATTGGCTTTGATTAGTTTTGTCCACTAACATCAGGGCGTGCAGCAGCCCCATGCCGACATGCCCAAAAGTATGCATCAGAATTCCGATTTTGTCAGCTTGGCTGTGGCAGAATTGCACCATTTCAGGCAGGCAGGAGATCGGAAAAGCTACATCATTGCGTATTATCGTAAATCCGGGTTTTAAGTGTTTGATAGCTTCGGTCACAAAATGCCTGACCTCCCAGGGGGACTGGCTCGATGGCAGCTCTAACTTTACGCCCTTTTGCTCCTGGCAGATTGCCTCGGCTGTTTCGAAATTCGACTGGTTTGAACTCTGGGTTCCATGAAACTCGAGAAACAGAGAGGGGACTTCCTCTAATCCATAATTTTTTAGCTGATTAAGAGCTGCCATAACTTTGCTGTCAAGAAATTCTACGGCAGCTAAATCTACTCCGTAGCGGCACATCTCAGAGACTGCTTTGGCAGCGCTGATTTCATCGGTAAATTTGAAAGCAGCCTGAAGTTTATGTTCAGGTAGTCCGGCTAACTTCAAGGTAATAGCTGAGATAATGCCAAGCGTTCCTTCGGAGCCGGCTATCAAATCTACCAGATTATAACCGCTGGAGCGCTTGATTGCCCGGCTGCCGAGCTTAAGAATTTCGCCTGTGCCTGTGACAACTTCAAGCTCTAAAACATAATCTTTGGTGCCGCCATATTTGACCGAGAAAATGCCGCTGGCGTTGGTGGAGACCATGCCGCCGATAGAGGCCAGGTTTCCTGAGCCGCCGGGGGAGGGCGGAAAGAAGAGGCCGTCGGACTTTAGTTTTTTGTTTAAGTCATCATAGATAAGCCCTGGCTGAATACATACTTGCAAATCCTCCGGCCAGTAGTTCAGAATCTTGGTCATGCGAGATAAATCAAGTACTATACTTTGCTCAGTGGGGATTGTAGAGCCCTCCAGAGCGCTGCCACCGCCTCGCGAGGTAATCGGCACTTTATGCTCGATACAGAGCTTTACGACCTTGCTGATATCGTCTGTGCTCAAAGCCCAGACAACAGCCACAGGCGTCACCGGGGGCAGGGTAGACTCGTCAATCGAGGCTACTCTCAACTGGTCAGGGTGAGTTGAGATTTGGTCTGGGGATAGAAATTCTGTCAGTTTATCTAAAAAGCTCATAGGCTGTTATTAAAGGAAATTTGAAGAGAAAATGAAAGATAGAAAATTAGCTTATAGTACGAGTGCCTAAAGCACTTTCTGCATTTCGATGGTTGACTTGTATCCTTCAAATGTCATCGTACAATAATATGTTCCTACTGGAAGTGTGCGACCATGTTTATCAATGGCATTCCATGTGAACGAACTAACACCTGCACCATAATATTCAGTAGATTCGAACACCAACTCGCCTGAATAATTAGTAATTTCAAAGCTGACGTCGGCCCATTTTGATATGCCGAAATAAATTACAGTAGTATCGCTAAATGGATCGGGAATATTTTGCATAAGAAAATATTGCTCAGAGGGTTGCTCATATTCACTCGCAATGACAGTAGCGCCTAGATATGTGGCCATTTCAATGCTGACGATTTCAGAGCCGTTCGTATTGATGAATGTACCTGAGAAGGTTTCCCCTATAGTTGAGCTGTTGTATATCAG
>JADFLZ010000447.1 GCA_022564135.1 Candidatus Zixiibacteriota bacterium | reverse complement strand
TAAAAGAAGTAAGACTGGTCCACTGCAGCTCCTGAGCATAAACAGGCTGCATAACGAGCAGAAAAACTGCCGATACAAATATGCCGGTCAGGGTTTTCGTAAGAATAATTTTGAAAGCAGCCATCTGAAAAAGAATATAGTTGCCAGGGCCAGGGTTATCAACCAGGACAATTTGCCGGTTATATTACCAATTTTGGTAAAGGCCGAATAACCCTTAAATTCACCGACTTTTCCGACTCTGGCCGAAATTTCTCCTACCGGCAGCTGTTCTCTTATGCGGCCATAGCCGTCTGTTATATAGCTGATACCGCTGTTGGCCACCCGCACACCCCAGATTCTGTTTTCTATACAGCGCATCAGAAAAATGCGCGAATGCATATAAATACCTACCGATTGGCCAAACCAGGTATCATTGGTAATGCCTACCAGAAACTCGGCTCCGTCTAAAACATATTGCCGGGAATAATCAGGAAAAGTAGATTCAAAACAAAGCAGCAGTCCGTAAAAGTAATCGGGCAGTTCAAACAGCTTAGCCGAATCACCGGGATAAAAGTCCGACCACCAGGTCACATCGTAGGTTTCTATAAATGTCAAAACTTTTTTGAGCGCGTCTGCCCTCAAAAACCAGAGCTGCTCCTGATAAGGTACCTGCTCTGCAAAGGGCACTAACTTAACTTTGTCATAGCGGCTTTCGAGCCGGCCCAGCGGCGAAAACTGATAACAGGAGTTGTAGGACTTGTACTGGTTAGGACCGGTAAACTCCGCCCCCAGAGCGCCCACCAGATGATAACTGTTCGATTTTTTGACTATCTCCCTGACTTCGTCAGCACACCAGGGGTCGTTTGAAAGGTAACAGGGCGCCGATGTTTCCGGCCAGACAAAGAGCACTATGCCCGTATCAGTTATGCTTTGAGTCAGTGAATCATAGAGGTCAAGGCTGTACTGCCGGCTTTGCTTGTCCCACTTGACGTCAATCGGCACGGCACCCTGCAGCATGCCGATTTTGATTTTGCCCTCAATAGGAATGACCGGCACTGTTACCCAGCCATAAGCTGTCAGAAAGAGTATAATCGCGGCCGACGAAAAAATTGCAGTCAGCTTTTTTTCTATACTTAGTTCTTTTCTGAAAAGCTGATACAAAAGCAGATTGACAATCACTATCAAAAACGAAAGACCGCTTACTGATATTACCGATACAATCTGAGCTATGTACAAATAATATGACTGCGAATAACCTAAGTCGCTCCAGGGAAAGGCAAACTGAGTCAACGAGCGGAAATGTTCCAGGCCGACCCATACAAAAGGCAGCGACAGAAAACCGGCGAGTTTATTGATATGGTAAACCTTATTAAATATCAAAAGTGCGATGGCATAATATAAAGAGACTAAAAATACGGCGGCTATCATACCGGGCGGCGTCACCATGGCTATCCAGTACATTGAAAAAAGATTAAAACAGAAGCCAAAGAAAAAGGCAGCATGAAAGGCTTCTCTGCCCTTAAGTTTGACTAAAATCATAATCGGCCTGACCAGAGAAAACCAGGCCAGAAATCCAAAATATTCGGGATAAAAAGAAAGCGACAGCAAAAACGCCCAAAGCGAAAGCTCCAGACGTCTTTTTCTAACTGCTCTGTCAGCAGGTATTACAAATAAATAAATCTTTTTGAAAAAATTCCGCAGGCGGACACCTCTTTAATTTCTACTGAGCAATTTTATTACTAAACGAGTTTAACTTTAGCCGAGCCCGGCACTATCTTGCCGATAATCTGAACAGCCTCAATTTCTTCTAAAATCTTCCTGGCATTAGTTTCATCTGCTACGATCACGAAACCTATGCCCATATTAAAAGCAGAGTACATATCTTCGTCGTCTATTTTACCTATACTATGCAGCCAGTCGAAAATCGCAGGTCTCTGCCATGAGTTTGTGTCAATTTCGGCGTCAAGACTTTCAGGCAGAATCCGTTTTAGATTCCCGGGTATGCCGCCTCCGGTGATATGCGCCATGCCTTTTATTTCAAATTTACTTAGAAGCGGATAGACAGTCGAAACATATGACAAATGTTTGGCAAGCAGCGCTTCACCAACTGTTGTCTCCAGCTCTTTGATATAGTCGTCATGTTTAAATCCGGCTATATCAAAGGCCGCCTTCCGCGCCAGTGAATAACCGTTGGTATGCAGCCCTATGGAATTAAGGCCCAGCACAATATTGCCTTCTTTTATAGCAGAGCCGTTTATGATTTTATTTTCGTCGACGATGCCTATCACAAACCCGGCTACGTCGTATTCTCCGGACTGGTAAAAATCGGGCATCTCGGCAGTCTCGCCACCGAGCAGTGGTATTTTATGAGCCGAGCAACCCCGGCTGATACCGCTGACAATTTCGGCGACAATTTCAGGGTCAAGTTTACCGGTCGCGATGTAATCCAAAAAGAAAAGCGGCCGGGCGCCATGCACTAAAA
>JADFLZ010000446.1 GCA_022564135.1 Candidatus Zixiibacteriota bacterium | reverse complement strand
ATCTGTGTAGCTTCCAGAAAGTTGGGGCCGACTCCCATCTCACCGCATTTGATCCATATATATTTGATAATATCCGCTCCGTATTTTTCCGAGAGAAATATTGGATAAACACAGGAACCGTAAGGATGAAAATCAGCCGGGCCGTTAAACTGCTGAATTGATTCGCGCGGTCTGTTAAAAAAGAAAGGCAGCACCGAGTAATAGTCGTTGATGTCGTCGTAGATTTCTTCTTCCATCCAGGTTGCAGACATTTCATACCAGTAACGTCTTTGCTGAGCGCCGCCGGTCCAGTTCTCCATTTCAGTAAAGTCAATTCCGAAATGCACAGCATGAAAATATTCGTGCGCCGCTGTAACCCTGACAGCATCAAGCGGCCGGCTGTTATAAGTAGAAAAGCTCGACTCTTGATAATCATTATCTAGGCCGATGAAAGATGTTGCTCGAATTGAACCTATTCCATCAAACTGCAAAGAGTCGGGATAGGTCAGGCCAAATAGAATGCCTCCCAGATTTGTCAAATAAACATCGTATAAACTGTCAACTCCCTGTGCATAACCACCATCCGATGGCGGCAAAGGATAGCCCAGCGTCATTATAATATGGGTGTAGACCGAATCAAAAATCCTGCCTACGTCAATGACATAGTTGGGAACGCCACCGGTAGTAATATTTGCTCGATAGACAGCGTGGGAACCTGACCTGGTAAAGTGAACTTTAAAAAATCCGCCCGGGCTGTCGTAGGATTCGTCGGTCTCGGTCGGACGATCAAACAACGTCAGGCTATGGCGGGAAATCAGCTCTTTGTCAAACTGGTCAAAGCCCATCGCGAAAGCTGCAACAGTTGGTGTGCCGCACTTAAGTGGAAGCATATCTTCGCTGAATTCCATTTGCGATAGCGCTTCAGCAGAAACATACTCTTTCCCATGTACTATGAGCTGATAGTATCCAATTAGTTCTAACTGCTTCTCCAGTTCAGAAATCTCAACTGCTGAAACACTGGTAAGTGATATTATCAGTATGAAGAATGAAGCAACTTTGACTTTCATCAATTCTCACCTCCGTTCTGCAGGCTGCCCGCCACGACGGGTCCTCATCTGTCCCAATGATGACTAAATATTTAGGAGCTTTCATCTTTCTGCGCTTCCAATCCACTATTCTGTGACTAGACCCCTAACGAACCTTAATATATACTAGAATATACAAGATTTGTTGTTTAAGTCAAGTATTGAGGCGGGCAGATGGCCCTCTCTGACAGGCTATGGACAAAACTCTTAGGGTTTGCTGGATATCTGCGTAAGTCAGCAGATATGGCTTTAGCCTCCCATGTCGTGAAAGGGGGGATCTTTTAACTGTTTGCCTGTCAGTATTATATTAAATTTGTCCCTGTAAAACCGTTAAGAAATAATAGACCCGGCACAATAATAAGCCAATAGGCAGCTCTAACAGGAACAAAGCCACAATGATATCTAAGCAGGTCAGCTTAAACTTAAATGTTCGAAGTCTGAGTGAATCAGCTACGATAGTAATCAACGATACCAGCCGCGCTCTACAAAGCGAGGGCCGCACTATTTACCGGCTTGGTCTGGGACAATCCCCGTTTCCAATACCTACTCCGGTAGTTGATGCACTGAAAATGCACGCTCATGAAAAAGATTATCTGCCGGCTAAAGGTCACCCCGTTTTGCGCGAAAAGGTAGCCAACTATCACAGAGTCCATGACGGAATCGACGCCGGCATAGACAACGTCTTAATCGGGCCCGGCTCCAAAGAACTGATGTTTCTATTACAGATGGTATACTATGGTGAACTTATTGTGCCTACCCCCTGCTGGGTTTCATACATACCACAAGCTAAAATCCTTGGCAGAAGTGTCAGTCTGATTCATACTTCGGCTAAAGACAACTGGCGCATGACAGCAGAAAAATTCGAAAAACACTGTGACCAGCAAAATGACAAGTACCGGCCCAGAATACTGATATTAAATTACCCCGGAAATCCTGAAGGCTGTTCATATTCTCCCGAACACTTGCAGGACCTGGCTGAGGTTGCCCGTAAATATCGCGTTATACTTTTATCGGATGAAATTTACGGACAGCTCCATCATCAGGGCAAGCATCAGTCGATCGCACGTTACTACCCCGAAGGAACAATAATAAGTTCAGGCCTATCCAAATGGTGCGGAGCAGGCGGCTGGCGATTGGGAACATTTACGTTTCCATCAGACTTTGACTGGCTTCTTGAAAAAATGGCCGCTGTTGCCAGCGAAACCTATACTTCGGTCTGCGCTCCTATTCAATGCGCAGCTATCCGTGCTTTTGAGGGGGGCGTCGAAATTGAAAAATACTTGTGGCACACCAGAAGAATTCTGGCGGCAATAGCTAAAGAATCGGTCGAAATACTTTGCGAGTCTGAAATATTCGTCCCCAAACCTGTCGGAGCTTTTTATCTCTTTCTGGATTTTTCTA
>JADFLZ010000445.1 GCA_022564135.1 Candidatus Zixiibacteriota bacterium | reverse complement strand
CGAAGAGCGCCGGCGCGAAGTGCTCGGTCTGATTGAACAGGATATCGGCGACTTTTCGCTGTCCCGAGAAAAAGTAAAGTGGGGCATCCCGCTTTCATTTGATGATTCGCAGCTGGCCTACGTCTGGGTTGATGCTCTGACTAACTATGTTTCAGCGATTGGTTATGCCGACGATCAGGAAAGTTTTGATAAATGGTGGAACGGCGCCGAGGTAGTCCATCTGATGGCTAAAGATATTCTCAAATTTCATTGCCTTTACTGGCCGGCCATGCTGCTGGCGGCCGGGGTTAAAATTCCTGATACTGTTTTTCTGCACGGCTTTTTTACTGTCGACGGCGAAAAAATGTCAAAATCGCTCGGTAAGAAAATCGACCCGATTGATATGGTCAAAGAATTTGGCGCCGATGCCACCAGGTATCTGCTCTTGACCCAGTTTCCCTTTGGAATCGATGGCGACATTCAGGTCGACCGCTTTACCAGACAATATAATTCTGATCTGGCCAATGATCTGGGTAACCTTGTCTCAAGAGTTGCCAAGCTGATAGCTACCAACTTTGACAGCAAACTTCCCGATCCAAAAAAAGATCTGAGCGGTCTTAAAGCTCTGATGAGCAAAGCAGAAAAAGTTCCGGGCAGTGCTTATGCGCACGTCAAACATTTTGCACCAGACAAAGCCATAGCCGAGGCCATCAGTTTAGTCAAAGCCGGCAATAAGTATTTTACCGATACCGAACCCTGGAAACTGGCAAAAGAAGGCAAGACCGATGAACTGGGCGGGGTTCTTTATGCCTGCTGCGAAATTCTCAGAATTGTTTCAATCATGCTGCACCCGATTATGCCCAATAAGATGCAGGAGCTGCGTTCGGTCTTGAGTTTAGATGACTCAACTCTCAGCCTGAAAAATGCCCAGATATTTTTTGAGCTTAAGCCGGGAGTAAAAATAGAATTGAAAGAAGCAATTTTCCCGCGCCTTGATGTCAAAAAAACAGCTGCTGCTAAAACTGATTCCAAGTCTTCAGGCAATTCGGACAATAATGGCCTGCTGGACTTTGCGGAATTCGCCAGAGCAAAATTGAAAGTGGCGGTAGTAATTGAAGCAGAAAAAATCGAAGGCACCGACAAGCTTTTGAAATTGCAGATAGACCTCGGCACAGAAAAAAGACAGATTGTAGCCGGAGTTGCCGAGTTCTATACTCCCGAAGAAATAACAGGCAAAAAAATAATAGTTGTCTCCAATCTGAAGCCTGCTAAAATCCGAGGGGTAGAGTCCAACGGTATGCTCTTGGCTGCCAAAAGCGGCGGGAAACTTACGCTCGTCTCTCTGGCCTCGGACCTGCCGGCTGGTTCCGATGTCAGCTGATGATTGATTCGCACTGCCATCTTTATATTAAGAACTCCCCCGAGCAGCAGGACCAGCTGATAAAAGAGGCTGCGGCCGACGGCATCAGCAAAATCATTAATATCGGCATTGATATTGAAACATCGCAGCTGTCGCTTGAACTGGCTGAGAAATATGACTCGCTCTACTGTACAGTTGGCATTCATCCGCACGATGCCAAAAAACTAAACGAACAATCGATTGAAAAGTTGCAGCAGTTAGCGGCACACCATAAAGTTGTGGCCATTGGCGAAATAGGTCTGGACTTTTACCGCAATCTTTCTCCCAGGCCGCTTCAATACGCAGCTTTCGAAAAACAGCTGGAGCTGGCTGTACAACTGAAAAAACCAATAGTGATACATACCCGTGAGGCTCTCGAAGAAACAATCGAAGTTGTAAAAAAATATGCAGCTGACTTAGTCGGCGGCGTATTTCATTGTTTCCCCGGTAATGCTGCTGAGGCCGAACGTGTTATTGAGCTGGGTTTTTCTGTTTCTTTCGGGGGAGTTATGACTTTTAAGAATGCCGAGATGGCCGAGGTTGCCTCACAGGTGCCGCTGGAAAAAATCATACTTGAGACAGATTCCCCATACCTGACACCGCTGCCATTTCGGGGCAAACAGAACCGTCCGACTTATGTAAAGTACGTCTACCAAAAATTAGCCGAGCTGAAAAACTTGCCGGTTGCCGATATCGTCTCGATAATTGACAGAAACTGTATCAAGCTGTTTAAGCTCGAAGAAACTTTCGCAGGTTAGCATGACTGATATCAGACCCAAAAAAAGTCTGGGTCAGCACTTTTTAGTATCAGAGAAAATAGTTAATTCGATAGTAGAACTCATCTCAGCTAGTTCTAAGCAGACCATAGTAGAAATTGGCCCCGGCCAGGGCGCTCTCACCTGGCCGCTTTCAAAGACAGGCGCCAGATTGATAGCAGTCGAATTTGACCGTGTCTTAGCCGCTCGATTAAACAGTGAGTTTGAAAAAAACTCAAATGTGACGATTCTAAATGAGGACTTTCTCAAATTTGAGCCTCAGTCAAAAGACTTAGATAAATTTGTTCTGTGCGGAAATCTGCCTTACAATATCAGCT